>JAHXHT010000140.1 GCA_025656435.1 Candidatus Thiodiazotropha sp. (ex Gloverina cf. vestifex)
GTTGTTTGCTTCATGGGGTCTATATAATGATTGGCCTAGAATGTGCACCATTATCCCTCAATCGATGGATTCGTTCAGAGCTTCCCTAACCGCACCCGCATTCTGTTGATCGGTTATACCATCAGCGCTGTGATACTGGGGATGGCACTGATGGCCACCTCAGGCAGTTCGAAGGGCGATATAATGATGGTGGCCATCTCTCGGGTGGCTGTGGTGCCGACCTTGTTGACGGTGATGGTCTGCTTTGTGCTCGAGTCCGGTTCCATCTACCAAGCGGGTCGTGGCGAGGTGCCGGATGGCATAACTCGCCGCATGCCGCCACCTGATGATTTGGTCGTTGTTGAGGGGCCGGCAGTGGCAGTAGCTGACAACAGCTGAGTGATTGGCTGCACTATTTCGGGCCTAGAAGTTCAATCGGGTATCCGTCGGGATCCTCAACGAAAGCAATAATTGTCGTTCCGGCATTCATTGGCCCGGCATCGCGAATGATTTTTTCACCCCGGTTACGGATCAATTCGGTGGCAGCGTAGACATCATCCACTTCGATAGCCAAATGACCGAAACCGTTTCCAATGTCATACCCGTCAGTTTCCCAGTTGTGGGTCAGTTCGATCACCGTATTATCTTTCTCATCACCATAGCCGACAAAGGCCAGCGTGAATTTTCCATCCGGATAGTCTTTCTGTCTCAATAACGCCATACCAGAGAATCTGGGTATAGAAGTCGATGGACCGTTGCAGGTCACCGACCCGGATCATGGTGTGTAACATACGCATGATTGACTCCTTGAATTATATTGTCTGACAGCTGGAAGCATGGTTAGACAAGCCAGCTGGATATCAGATAGATCATCGACGCCAGCAGGCCGGTAAACGGCAGGGTAATGAACCAGGCCAGGATGATCCGGATGAGCGCGGAACGCTCCACCAGCGCATGGCGATAGAGTCGCTTTAGTGACTTTATCTCTTTCTTGCTGAGTTCTATGTGTCTATCCGATCTGTCGAGTTCATCCAGCATGCGTCCCTTTTCGCTGAAGGGTGAATGGTCGAAGCGGTGTATGAACGCGTCAATGACTTCCGGCTCCTGGTCCTTGTGGTAGCGCCTGAGTTTTTCCAGCAGTATGGCGTAATTGGTTTTCAGTGTTTCACGCAGAAAGCCGATACCGAAAATAGCGCCGACGGTGGTATGTGTGCTGCTGATGGGTAGACCGAGCTGGCTCGCGAACAGTACTGTAATGGCGACTGAGGTGACGATGCAGAATGCTCTCACCTGATCTAATTCTGTAATCTCTGAGCCGATGGTACGGATCAGCCTTCTACCAAACAGCATGAGTCCCAGCGGGATACCCAAAGCGCCAACAGGCAGCAACCAGAGAGAGATATTGTTCTGCTGTATGAGTTGTTCGAACTGAATCGCCTCTTTAATCGCGATCATGGGTCCGATGGCGTTGGCAACATCGTTCGAACCGTGAGCGAAACTCAGCAGTCCCGCCGCTAACAGCAGCGGCAGATTGAACAGACGGTTGACTGAGGATTTGGTATTGGTCAGTAGGGTAGTGCGTTGTTCGATAATGGGTCTGGTAATCAGATAGACACCGAGTCCGATGGTAAAACCAGAGACCAGAGCAGTGAGGAAATCGACTCGCCAGCTTGTCTTTAACCCCTTGAGAAGCAGATAGCTGGTAAAGGTCCATGCCATGAAACCGACCAGTAGTGGCAGGACTTTGCGCGCCGCTTCCGACATCTCTTTTTGATACAACAGAGAGCGCTTGATCAGATAGAGCAAGAGTGCGGCAATCAGTCCGCCCAGGATGGGAGAGAGAATCCATCCGATAGTCATGGTTCCGATCATCTGCCAGTTGGCGACACCGATACCTCCCACTGTGATGCCTGCGCCCAGTACCCCGCCAACAATGCTGTGAGTGGTTGAGATTGGTGTGCCTGTGAATGTAGCGATGTTCAGCCACAGGGCAGCGGCAAGCAGCGCTGAGAGCATGACGCGGATAATGATCGCGCTGTCTCCCAGCTGTGAGGGCGTGATAATACCTTGTTTGATGGTGCTGATGACTTCAGTACCGGCGAGAAAGGCACCAGCGGCTTCAAATATTGCTGCAAACATCACGGCGCCCAGCAGACCGATGACACGGGAGCCGACCAGCGGGCCGATGTTGTTGCCCGCGTCATTGGCACCGATGTTCAATGCCATATACCCACCCAGTACAGCAGCGATCAGCAGGACGCTATGGTCCCCGATACCGGGAAAGAAGAATTGCGATGAGAAAAGGATGCCAAGCAGAAAGAGCAGGGCCGACAGTTGTCGTCCCCATGCAAGTCGTTGATCCACTCTGTCAGGTAACATATGTGGCAGTTGCTTGACGATTACCTAAACCTGACAAGACGGCTAAAACGTCGCTCCCTCTCAGGAGACCTGCATGTCGCGAATGAACGTGTTCGATCTTTCGATAGATTGATTCATACGTTTGATCAGTGTGGCGATATCCGTCTTCAGGGTGGTGAATTCTCCACGCAAAGAGCCGATAGCCTGAGCATTCAGGTTATGTTTTAGAAACAGCACATTGTCACGCAGGGTGTTGAGCACCGGTTGCATGGTCTTTTCCGCCTGCTTCATGCTGCTCAACATCTCTTTGTAACGTCGGCGGGTCTGGCTCAGCTGTTTTGCACTTGAGGTCTTCAGTGCTCTGGTTCTGGTAGAGATCGAGTTCCGCCCGCCACTCTTTGAAGAGGTCTTCAGCGACAGACTCGACCTTCTCAATACGGTTGGAAACCGAAGAGGCTGAGGACTCGCAGGCCTCGTACTCGTCATTGAGACTGTCATAGGCCCGCTTGAGATTGCTCTCCTCCAGCTGCACCACTGATGCAAACTGATCCAGTGCCGACTGGAACTGCTCTTGGGCATCACTCTGAGCATCACGCGCCGATTCCACCCGGTCGACCAGAATGTCACGCTTGTGGATACCGACTTTCTCCATCGTATCGTAGTAGACACTGGTGCAGTCGGAGAGTGTGATCAGGAAGATGAGGATTGGGAAAAGACGTATTGCGAGCATGTGAACGGTGCCCCTCGATATCTGATAGATTGGCCACATTCTGCCACAGAGTGATCGCCAAAGGCGATTGCCGGGCACATTGACAGGATTGTTTGCAAATAATTGTTATGACCCAGCATGCTTTATCACTGCTGCAACATTAAAATCACTCATTATTTTAAAAATGAACGATGGTCTTGTAAGACATGAAAGTCGATATTCAACGTCCCTTCTCCCTCAGGGAGAAGGACAGGATGAGGGGATGAGAAAAATCAAAGCGTTAGCTTTTCAAATCCCCTCACCCCAACCCTCTCCCGTTGGGAGAGGGAGTTAGAGGGAAAGTAATGCTTTATAGACAGAACCTCCTGCTGGGTGCACTTTTCATCCTGCTGGCGGAGTTGATGTTTGCCTCCATGGGTGCCGCTGTGAAAATGGTGACAGCGGATCTACCCAGCGAGATGGCCGTCTTCATGCGCAATATCATCGGCCTGGCATTGATGACGCCCCTGGTCTGGAATAGCGGTGCCGGGATACTCAAGACCGGGATTTTTCGTCTGCATCTGCTACGGGCGACAGCGGGTGTTTCGGCCATGTACTGCTTCTTCTATGCCTTGGCCCATCTGCCGCTGGCCGACGGCATGTTGTTGAAGATGACAGCGCCTCTTTTCATGCCTCTGATTGCCTGGACCTGGCTCAGTGAACAGTTGCGAAAGACTATCCTGCTGGCGGTGGGTATAGGTTTTGCGGGTGTCATACTGGTGCTCAATCCCGAAGGGGAGTTCAGCCGTGTCGCCCTGGTGGGACTACTTGGCGGTGCGCTGGCCTCCCTGGCCAAGGTCAGTCTGCGGCGGCTCGGTCGCTCGGAGCCTTCCGTGCGGGTGGTCTTCTATTTTGCCCTGCTGAGTTCAGTGATCTCCGTGTTCCCCATGTTTTGGCACTGGCAGCAACCGAATGCCCAGCAGTGGGGACTGTTTGCACTGGTGGGTGTGATGGGTACCCTGGGGCAACTGTTGCTTACCCGTGGCTATGCGATTGCCGCCGCGAGCGCGGTCAGTCCCTTTACCTATACCTCAGTGCTGTTTGGTGCGGTCTATGGCTATCTCTTCTGGGGGGAGACCTTAAGTCTGCAGTTCGCGATGGGTGCGCTGCTGATTTTTGTTGCAGGCATGCTGGCATTGAGGTCTCGAGAACCGAGGCCGGACTCGTTGGTCAGTGATCCGGCGAGACCCTGATACAATGAGCGGATAGTTGCGGCCTGATGCCGTTACCGTTGCTTTCAAAGAGAATAACTGATGTCGATGAACTGGTCTCAACTGCTCTCCCGTAAACGTCTGGGTTCCAGCGAACAATCCACAGGCAGTGCCACCCGCACTGATTTTCAGCGCGACCTCGACCGGATTATTTTCTCATCGGCCTTTCGGCGTATGCAGGACAAAACGCAGATCTTCCCGCTCTCCAAGATCGACTATGTGCGTACTCGTCTGACCCACAGTCTCGAATCCTCCAGTGTGGGACGTTCGCTCGGGACGCTGGTGGGGGAGCAGATCATTGCCCGCCACGAACTCACGGCCTATGAGGCCTCCGATTTCGGAGATATCTGCGCCGCAGCCTGTCTCGCTCACGATATCGGGAATCCTCCCTTTGGCCACTCCGGTGAAGATGCCATTCGCCACTGGGCTGAGAATGCTGAATACGGCAAGCAGCGGGTGGCAGTCCTGCAGGGAAGTCAGCGGGAAGATTTCCTCAATTTCGAGGGTAACGCCCAAGGCTTTCGCGTCATTACACGGCTGCAGAACCGCGATAACCCGGGCGGACTTCAACTGACCAGCGCCACCCTGGCGGCGTTTACCAAATATCCCCGTGAGTCGTGCATCGGTAAGGGAAGATTTGAGGGTGTGAGCGCCAAGAAGCCCGGCTTCAACGCCGAGGATCAGACCAATTTCACCGAGGTGGCTGAAACTGTCGGCCTGATCCGACGCGATCCGGTACTTGCAGTCTGGCATCGTCATCCCCTGGCCTTTCTGGTGGAGGCAGCGGACGATATCTGCTACCGGGTGATCGATATCGAAGATGGTTACCGGCTGGGCCATCTCAGTTTTCTGGAGGCGATGGATCTGTTTTGCGCGGTGTTGCCGGACTCCTCCAAACTCTCATCCCGTTTGAACCGGATCAGCGGTGACAAGGAGAAGATTGAGTTTCTGCGGGCGAAGGTGATCAGTCAGGCGATCAGTGAGATTCTCACCTGCTTTCTCGACCAGGAGAGCGAGATTTTGGATGGTGGCTTCGATGAGCCGCTGATGAGTCTGATTCCCCATCGGGCAGAGATGGACCGATTGATCGAGGTGGCGACTGAGAAAATCTATGTTGCCCCTGAAGTGATCGAGATCGAGACAGCCGGTTTCCAGGTGATCAGTGAATTGCTGGAGCGCTTCATCCCGATCATCGACGATGTGGCGGAACACGGTCAGGCCGCCAGCCCGCGTAGCCAGATGATGATTCGCCTGATCCCCGAGCAGTTTCTCGGACCTGGACACAGACCCGCCGAGGAGGACTATCTACGTCTCCTGCGCCTGACTGATTTTGTCTCAGGTATGACCGATTCCTATGCGGTCTCGCTGTATAAAAAGGTGACGGGCATCTCCCTGCCGGGCGGATAAGGCGATCACTTTTTCGACATCAGCCGTGGATTTATTTAAGAACAATCGTCTATGCTCAGTCTGTCGGTATCCGTCACTATCAGGATGCCGAACTACGATGAAACAATGATCCTATAAAATAGATGAGATGGGACCAGGGAGATTTTTATTGCGTGCGCTGAAGGGATACTGGATAGGCGGTTTGCTTGCAGTGGTCATCGTGGCTACTGCTACTGAATGGACCATCGATCTTCTGAAAAGCAACCAAATAGAACATCATCGCATTGATGTACTCAATCGAGTGGTAACCCTGCGTGCCCGTCTCGAAGGGGAAATAAACTCCACCTTGCATCTTACCCGTGGTCTTATTGCCTATGTGGCGATCAATCCCGAGGTTGACAGTGATGAGTTTGATGCCCTGGCGAGTGAAATTACCGCGGTTGGTCGCAACATCCGCAATATCGGACAAGCGTGTCGCTACCTCGTGAAAGATTTTGGGACATCCGAGTCCCCAAGATCGACTCGCCAACGCGACAGCCGTTATGCCCCGACCGTCCTGCGTCCGCCACGATTCCGTATTGCACATTGCAGCAGAGCTGCTTGTGC
>JAHXHT010000141.1 GCA_025656435.1 Candidatus Thiodiazotropha sp. (ex Gloverina cf. vestifex)
TAGCGGGACTTCTTCATTGTAGATTCTCATTTTCGTAATAATAAATGGAAAATTCTATTTTTGAACCCCGTTATTTTTTGGGGGGATTACCGGGGCATAACGGCTGTCGCGTTGGCGAGTCGATTTTGGGGACTCGGATGTCCCAAAATCTTTCACGAGGTAGCGACACGCTTGCTCTTGACCAGGTACCCGCATTGAAAAAACTCAAGATGGGCGAACTGACACCTAAACTCAGTCTCAAGATTCTGGACAAGGCGGACGAGAAAATTACCCGTGCGGAGTCGCTGCTGCGAACTTAAACACGTCATCCATCGAGAAGATGGCCTCAAACGATGCGGCTGCCTCCATATAGGCCGAAGACAGCATACATGATGCAATATTCGCCCTATTTGGCACCCAATAGATGGCCTATAGAACTGCTTGACTCATACCCGTCCAGAAAAATCTTCAGGGTCATTGTCAGAGGTACGGAAAGAAACATCCCCACCGGTCCAAGCACCCAGCCCCAAAAGACCAATGAGATAAAAACAACCAGCGGCGAAAGTCCCAGTCCCTTTCCCATATAGCGGGGCTCAATCATATTCCCAACCAGATTATTCACAACCAGATATCCGACGGCTACCCACAGGGCGGTCGATACGCCGGGTTGCACAACTGCTAGTAAAACGGCAGGCACAGCAGCAATGATGGAGCCGATATTAGGCACATAGTTAAACAGAAAAGCCAGCACCCCCCAGAGCACCGGATAGTCCACGCCAAGAATCCATAACCACAAGGTAATCAGTACACCGGTCAACAAGCTGGTGCTGGTCTTTATCATCATGTAGCGCTTGATGCTCTGCGTGATAGCTTTGACCCTGGCAAGCGAGACGTCAGGATCATCAGAAATCGCCTGGATTTTGCCTTGAAATGCCGTTGCTTCCACCAACATGAAAATTACCGTGATAAGGATGAGCAAAGCCTGCGTGAGGACATTGCCAAGACCTGTAATCACCTGACCGGCCATCCCCATGGCCTTGCCGGGATTAATGAAACTGGTAAGCGCCTCCTGGTCGAATTCGAGTCCCTGTGTCTGCAACCATGCCACCACACGTCCACTCTGTACTGAGAGACGTTCCTGATATTGCGGCAGATTCTTGGTGAAATCGTTGAGCGATCCTCCGATCATCCAACCGATGAGCATGCCAAATACGATGATCATAGCGATCACTGCCAGCATGGCCAACCCGGCTGGCACACCTCGCTCCTTAAGAAAGAAAAGTGGCGGGGCCGCAACAACCGCAATAAAGAGGGAAAGCAGAAAAGGCACCAGCAGGGCATCCGCCGCCCGCATACCGGCGACGATCACCACAAAGGCCGCCAAGGCGAGGAGAAAGTGAACCGCCTGTGTGGCTTGTAACTTAACTGTACTCATGGGCTATTTAAAAGGCGGGTAGTGGGGTGACCAGAAACCAACGCTCAGACTTCTGATCATATTCCCAGGTCTGCCGATTCATCATTTCCTTGACGATCTGGCTCTCTTCAAAGACATACTGAATCACTGCGGTCTGCATAGCCCGGCTTGAATCCAGCATTGTCGGTCCCTGCACCACTTCATAGTGAGTCACACGCATATTTTTGGGTGTGGTGGCCTCGACTTCCCCGGCCTGACCTGGCCTGAGAAATCCCTTTGCCTGTTCCACGGAGCCCCAGCGGATCATAGCTTCGTAAAATTTCCTGCAAAGCGTCGGACTATTTTCGCTCACTGGGTGTCTGGCAGCCCACCAGCAGCGCCGTTACAGCGACGATAACGATTACATTTCTGATCATTGTCGGATCCTTTACCATTTCACTAAATGCCTGGAATCAATGCTAAACCACATTGGTAGGTATCACACCTCGCTGTTCCAGTGCCTCCAGTATCGAGGCCACACACACTTCCACACTTCGGTTTTCCGTATCGATCACGATTTCAGGATTATTCGGCGCCTCGTAGGGTGATGAGATGCCTGTAAAATGTGGAACCTCCCCAGCGCGTGCCTTCTTGTAGAGCCCCTTCACATCACGCTCCTCACAAGCCTCAAGCGAACATTTTACATAGACCTCGATAAAATCCCCATGGGGAAAAAGGCCACGGGCCCTGTCCCTGTCCTCCCGAATGGGGGAGATAAAGGCGGTCAGAGAGATGACTCCCGCATCAACGAAAAGCTTGGCCATCTCACCGATTCGGCGAATATTCTCTGTGCGGTCCTCGACAGTAAATCCCAAATCTCCACAGAGTCCGTGGCGGACATTGTCTCCATCGAAAACGTAAGTCCGGCAGCCTCTCTGGTGCAGCTCTTCCTCAAGCGCATGTGCCAACGTAGATTTCCCTGAACCTGAGAGGCCAGTAAACCAGAGCAGTTTAGCCCGATGCTTGTTCTGCTTTTCGCGACGTTCACGGGTTACCGTTGCACTGTGCCAAACGATATTTTTATCCATTATAATAAATAGCTCTCTTAAAAAATGGTGGGACAGCGAAATGTATAACCAAAATAACCCTAGTCCGACAACAGTGCCCGACTGAAAGCCCAATTCTACCTAAATCTCAACTGCAGTAGGTTTATCTCAAGTAATAATTTTTCAATATTGTTATTTTTTTGCATATTCTCTCTGGTTTTCACTGCTAGAATGCACGCCTTTCGTCCACTGAACCCTTGAATATGTCGCAAAATGCCCAGGAACCACAGCGGGAAATAGTCATCGGAGACAGTCGGGTCACCCTATTGGGTACCGCGCATGTCTCACGCGTCAGCGCAGAGAAGGTCCGCGAGCTGCTGTCGACCGGCGAATACGATGCTGTCGCCGTCGAGCTTTGTCCCAGCCGTTACAACGCACTCATCAATCCAGACGATCTGGCGAAAATGGACCTGCTCAAGGTGGTCAAGGAGGGACGAGTGACCATGGTGATGGCCAGTCTCGCTCTCGGTGCCTACCAACAACGGCTGGCTGAACAGTTCGGTATCGAACCGGGGGCCGAACAGCGGGAAGCGATCCGTATTGCCAAGGAATCTCATTGGCCCTTGCTGTTGATCGACCGAGAGATCAGCATCACGCTTAAGCGGGTAGCGGGCAATCTCTCCTGGTGGAAACGTTTTGGCCTGTTCGCCGGCCTGCTCGGCGGCATCCTCTCCAAAGACGAGGTCTCCGAAGCAGAGATTGAGCACCTGAAGGAAGGGGATATCCTGGAAACCACGTTTGCCGAGTTTGCCGAGAATCGGCAGGACCTCTATCTTCCCCTGATAGACGAACGCGATCGCTACATGGCTGCACGCCTGCTGGAGGAAATTGAAGAGAAGGGCCACGAAAACCTGCTGGCCGTTGTCGGTGCCGGCCACATGAACGGAATCGCCCGATACCTAGAGTCACCATCCGCCACGCCAACAAAAACCATTCACCAGCTTGATCAATTGCCGCGGCCCAGCCAGTGGCCAAAATTCATTCCCTGGGTGATCGTGGCGCTGGTACTGACCGGTTTCATCATCGGTTTTCAGCGTAACTCCGATCTGGGCTGGCAATTGGTCATGGACTGGGTCCTGATCAATGGCGGCCTATCGGCACTCGGTGCGCTGATTGCCGCCGCACATCCGCTGACCGTACTGACAGCCTTTCTCGCTGCGCCACTTACCTCACTCAACCCGACTGTGGGCGCCGGTATGGTAACAGCGGCCGCAGAGATCTTCCTGCGCAAACCGACGGTGGCCGATTTCAGTAGACTACGCAATGACACCACATCACTGGGCGGTTGGTGGAAAAATCGGGTTTCGCGCACCCTACTAGTCTTTTTCCTTAGCACCCTCGGTTCTGCCGTTGGCACCTATGTCGCCGGCTTCAGGATTTTCGACCGCTTGACTGGCTGACGCTGACATCTCCGTCTGTTTCATTACAGACAGGTGATCAGCAATCAGCTGAATCCGCTCCCGGCGTATCGCTTCACCCTTCAACCAGCCGGGCTCACCATCACCACTCGACTCAGCCGTTACCCCGCTCGCCACAACATAGAGCCGCCAAAGGTCTGCAGACTGAGGATAGGACCGCTCGTGGAAACCCTCCCGCCCCCGATAATCCGCCTCACATACCAGGAGAAACTGCTTGAGCCGCTCAGGTTGACGGAAAGCATCCAGTCCACTCAGTAACTTATGGATCGTCTTTGGCCTTAACTCGTAGAGACGATGTGTATACCCGTGGTAAGTGGCACAGCGCATTGCCAGATCTCTAAAACGCACGGGCGCCTTGAGCCTTTGACACAACTGCTTAACTAGCCGCTCACCCCTGCCCTCATGGCCATAGTGGCTTGGCAGCACATGTGCCGGCGTGGTGGCCTTACCCAGATCATGGGTCAAAACGGCAAAACGAACCTCCGGCGCATCACTCAGTTCACAAGCAACCCTAAGCGCCATCAATGTATGCACACCGCAATCGACTTCCGGATGCCAGCGGGTCGGCTGAGGCACGCCGTAGAGCCCATCGATCTCCGGCAGCACTCGAGAGAGGGCACTGCATTCACGCAGGGTATCGAAGAAGGGACGTGGATCAGATTCCTTGAGTGCACTGACCAACTCTTGCCAGACCCGTTCTGGAACAAGTGCATCCACAGCACCTTCCCTGACCATTTCTTGCATCAACGCCAGTGTCTCCGGCGCGACCGTGAATCCCAGAGAAACATAGCGAGCCATGAAACGGGCAACCCGTAATATGCGAATGGGGTCTTCGGCAAACGCCGGGGAGGCATGTCTGAGCACACCCCGATGTAAGTCCTCTTCACCACCGAAGGGGTCAATCAGCTGCCCTTCCTCGGTCTCCGCGAGCGCATTAATAGTCAGGTCACGCCTGGCCAGATCCTCCTGCAGACTGACAGATTCATCAGTGTGAGGCATGCCTGATGGGCTGGCGCCACCTCTCAAAGTCCTCGCAAGAGCATACTCTTCATGGGTCTCGGGGTGCAGAAATACCGGAAAATCCTGCCCGACCTGGCGATAACCCAGGTCCAGCATCTCCTGCGGGGTTGCACCCACCACGACAAAATCCCGTTCCTCGACCGGCAGCCCCAGCAGTTTATCCCTGACAGCTCCCCCGACCAGATAACTCTGCATCAGTAGCCGCGCGCCTTCCGCAAGGCCTTTCTCGCTTTTTCCACCTCAAGCTTTGCTGCGTTCACACGCTCTAAATAGTCTGGATGAATTCGGCGTTTTCCACCCGCCAGGTTCTGCCGATCCTCATCTCTGATGACTTTGGTCTCTGCCAGTTTTGCCTCTGCCTCGGCCACCATCTTGCGGGCCTGAGCCACTTTCGCTGACTTTTTTCGCTTCTCATCGAGGCGTTTTTGCGATGCACTATCCGCCGCTCTGCGTATCTGCATATTGCGCAATTCGGTATCACGAATGGTTTCAGCTGAGGGCTCAGGGGGTAGCGTTACCTTTTCCACAGCCTGCTCTCCCTCCGGCGGTGCATCGGTGTAGGTCACATTGCCCTCTGCATCCAGTGACCGGTAGATCTCGGCAACAGCGACGGGTATCGATGAAAGCGAAATCCCGGCAATAATTAAAACAGTGACTGCACGCATTCCTCTCACCTTCTGGTTAGTCTGGCTAGGTTCATTCCCTATTTTACTGGAGAAATCCGGCCTCAGTTTTGATTCAAGCATACCGCAATGCCCTTAAACCCAGGAAAAAAACGCCTGTTTTCACGCTTTTTCCCCTGTCGGCAGAGGCGCTTCCTGCTAAATTAGACACTTGGCAGGCAGCAGGCAGGTGCGCTATTGAATCCTGCACCACTCCACGTAAGACTGAGGAGACATGCTCATGAATGACTTTGCCGAGAAAAGACACTTCCATCGCATGGGCATTGAGTGCCTGGCTCAGTTCAGGATTCAAGGTGCAGCAGACGTGGCCGAAGGCAAGGTCAAGAACCTCAGTGCTGCGGGTCTGCTCCTTATCGCTCCGCAAGAGATCAACCCCGGCACACAGCTGGCGATCCATATCGTACCTGAACAGGCCATCACCCCACCGCTTTCGGCCACTGTTAGCGTGGTTCGCAGCTCACCAGTTGAAGAGGGCAATTATGAAATCGCCTGTGCAATTGAGCGGATTCTCACGCAGGATGAGATCGGCGACAACTATCCCTAGGGAAGCTCTGAACGAATCGTTTGTCAGCGAACGTTTCCTCTCGCTTGCTTCAAAACTGCCATGAGCGAAGAAAAACAGCGCATT
>JAHXHT010000142.1 GCA_025656435.1 Candidatus Thiodiazotropha sp. (ex Gloverina cf. vestifex)
TTGTTTGCTTCATGGGGTCTATATAATGATTGGCCTAGAATGTGCACCATTATCCCTCAATCGATGGATTCGTTCAGAGCTTCCCTAGGCAGAGTGATCCGCCTCCATCTTTGCCACTTTCTCCATCACCATCGCTTCCAGCGCCTGCTTGAAGGCAGTCACCCTGTCGCGCAATTCCGGTTGGGCGGTAGCAAGAATCTGTGTGGCCAGAATACCGGCGTTCCGTGCACCATTGATCGCCACTGTGGCGACCGGCACACCGGGAGGCATCTGCACAATGGAGAGGAGTGAGTCCTCACCGCTCAATATGGAGGTCTTTACCGGCACCCCGATAACCGGTAGCGGAGAGATCGCCGCCACCATACCCGGAAGATGAGCCGCACCGCCGGCACCGGCGATAATCACCTGCAAGCCCCTCTCGACTGCGCTCTCTGCATAGTCATAGAGCCTGGCAGGCGTACGGTGAGCTGACACGATAGTCATCTCGTAGGAGACCTCGAGTTCCCCCAATACCTTGGCTGCCTCCTGCATCACCGGCAGATCAGAATCGCTGCCCATGATAATACCTACCATCGGATGACTCATGGATGTTGTTCCCCTGTAATTTGAATCAAGTCGCGAACACGTTCGGCCTTATGCCGGGCCTCGCTGATATCTTTATCGAGCACGGTAACGTGCCCCATTTTACGAAACGGCTTGGTCTCCGCTTTACCGTAGATATGCAGACAGACTCCCGGGATCTCCAAGGCTGCGGCCATACCGTTAATGACCGGCCTGCCGTTGGCGCCCGCCTCACCCAGCAGATTGATCATTGCCGCCGGGGTGAGCAGATCTATCGCTCCCAGCGGCAATCCCAATATGGCGCGCAGGTGCTGCTCGAATTGATCGGTCATGCAGGCCTCTATCGTGTGATGCCCGGAATTGTGGGTACGGGGAGCTATCTCATTGACCAACAACTGGTCGTCCTCTGTGAGAAACAACTCGACGCCAAATACACCTACACCATCCAGCGCTTCGATGGTACGTACCGCCAAGGCCTCGGCAGCATTGGCAATATTTTTTGGCACTGCAGCGGGACAGAGCAACAGATCAAGCACATTCTCACCGGCGCGAAAGCACATCTCCACGGTTGGGTAGGCACGACAATCCCCCATACTATTGCGCGCCACCATCACTGCCAGCTCTTTTTTCGCTTCGACAAAGCGCTCAACCAGGGAAGGTACCGGCAAGTGGTGCTGGAAATCAGTCACAGTCTGCATCACTGAAACACCGCGACCGTCATAGCCGCCCCGGCGGGCCTTCTGCACCAGCGGGTAGCCAAAGCGGGCAAAGGCGTCAGCGTCGGCAGACGGCATCTCCTCAAAATCAGCAGTCGGAATATCCGCATCCCTTAGAAATCTTTTCTGGGTCAGTTTGTCCTGTAGGGTAGCCAGTAGGGCAGGGGCCGGGTAGATATTGTGACCCTCCCGTTCCAATTGGAGCAGGGTTTCTGTGTCGATATCTTCCAGTTCGAAAGTCACTACATCGCAGGTTTCTGCCAGCTCACGCAATTTAGCCGGGTCGTGGTAGCCACCGATGATCTGGTGGCCGGCCACTTGCCCGGCAGGCGACATCGGATAGGGATCGAGTACCACACAGGTGCAGCCGATACGCTTGGCGGCCTTGACCATCATACGGCCAAGCTGTCCGCCTCCGATCAGGCCAATGCGGGCAACGGGATAGGGATACGCGTCCTTCATCTGTAGATTATTCAGGTTGCTTCAATTCAGAGGACTGCAGAGTATAAAGGAGCGCCGTGCAGCCAGTCTATATCAGTGACTGATAGCCGCTGGGTGAAAAATGGTCTGGTCCTTCGGGTTGGGCCCAAAAAGAGCACCACTCGGCATTACTCACCGGTATCCAGCGGATCCGCTATGGCACGCAGACCGTCGGGGTTTAGGATCTCCACCCGGTGGCCATCCACCCGGATCAATCCCCGCTCGGAAAAATCGTGCAGCGTACGGGATAGCGTCTCCGGTGTCACGGACAGTCTTGAGGCAATCACACCCTTCGGTGCCTGCAACTCGATATAACCATCGATAGGCTTCATGGCGTTCCATCGCTTCAAGAGAAAACTGGCCAGGCGAAACGCGGCATTCTGCAGACTCAGCACTTCAATCTCACTAATCAGGTGTTTGAGCCGCTGACTCATATCACCCATTAGCCTGAAACAGGTCTCGTTGGAATTGCGCAGCACTTCGAGATAAGACGCACTGTCGAAACTCAGGAGTCGTGTTGAACCGATAGCTGTGGCATTCACCGGATCGGCAGGTTGTTCACCAAACATCAGCGCCTCGGCAAACGTCTCTCCGGCAGGGATAATCTCAATCACTTTTTCGTGCCCCTGCAGGGAGAGCCTGGACAGCTTGATTTGGCCCTCCAGCACAAGAAAAAAGCGAGTGGCAGGATCACCTGCCTGAAAAAAAAGCTGGCCGTCTCGTAGCTTGACTTCATGCGCCAAACTCTCGGCAATACTGAGCTGACGATCATCCAGGTGGGAGAATAGGACACAACTTCTCAGTTCAAATTGCACGAGCACATCCGTTCATAGCTTCAACACTATTTAAATTTCTTCCAAATTCGATAATAGACGAAACCACGATTCCGATCCGTTACCAACCAGCGGCCGTTTTCAAACTCAAACCGTGGGTCGATCGCCTCCTGACAGAGCAGGCCACTAAAGCCACCCTGCAATCCCTGATCCCCAGTTACCGCACTAAACCAAGCCAGAGGTTCATCGCAATCCCGATAACGGTAGGCATCTGGGTTCCTTGGCTCAATTTCTGCCTGTCTAGGCTGAAACTTCAGCCAAGCATCCAAGCCTCGGACCCTAGTACCGCCCTCCGCAAGAATCTCCACCTCAGTGGGCTCGCTTAAAAAACCATCTTCGTACACCAACCAAGGATTGGTGGCAGTCGGATCACCACCACAGCCGGTCAGTAAAAGCAGTCCCCAGAACCTGACTGAAGACAAAATTCAGCCTATTTTTCCAGTTGACCGAGATCCCTTACGGCACCCCGTGCCGCAGACGTCGTCAGGGCCGCATAGGCACGCAAGGCTTGAGAAACCACTCGCTGCCGCTCAACCGGCTGCCAGGCAATCGTACCCCGCTCCGCCATCGCCTGCCGACGTTTCTGTAACGTATCTTCCGACAAGACTGCCCGGATGGTACGGCCCGGGATATCGATCTCGATAGCGTCACCCTCCTCCACCAAACCGATATTGCCTCCCTCGGCAGCTTCCGGGGAGCAGTGACCGATGGAGAGACCCGAGGTTCCGCCGGAAAAGCGGCCATCTGTGATCAATGCACAGGATTTTCCCAATCCCTTCGACTTGAGGTAACTGGTGGGATAGAGCATCTCCTGCATACCCGGCCCTCCTTTGGGACCTTCATAGCGGATGATCACCACATCACCCGCCTGGATGCGATCATCCAAGATAGCTTCCACGGCCACATCCTGACTCTCGAAGATACGTGCCGGACCGGTGAAGCTCAAAATAGATTCATCCACGCCAGCTGTCTTGACGATACAACCCTGCTCTGCCAGATTGCCGTAAAGCACGGCCAACCCGCCATCTTTGGAATAGGCGTGTTCCAGGTCACGGATACAACCCTCCGCCCGATCCAGATCCAGGTCGGGCCAGCGGACATCCTGGCTGAAGGCCACCTGCGTGGGAACACCACCCGGAGCTGCAAGATAGCGGGCGATAGTCGCTTCCTCAGAACTGACGATAACATCCCACAGATCAAGGGCTTCGCCCAGAGTCGCTGAGTACACGGTGGGTATCTTCCGATGGATCAACTCGGCACGGTCGAGTTCACCCAGAATACCCATCACACCTCCCGCCCGGTGTACATCCTCCATGTGATACTGCTGGGTCGCCGGCGCCACTTTACAGAGATTGGGTACCTTCCGGCTAAGACGATCGATGTCCTCCATAGAAAAATCGACTTCAGCCTCATGGGCAGCCGCCAAAAGATGCAGCACGGTATTGGTGGAGCCGCCCATGGCGATATCCAGACTCATGGCATTCTCAAAGGCCTCAAAGGTGGCGATATGGCGTGGAAGCGCAGTGGCGTCGTCCTTTTCATACCATCTCCGTGCCAGTTCCACGACTTGGCGACCCGCCTCGAGAAACAGCGCTTCGCGATCGGCATGGGTCGCCAGCAGAGAGCCGTTACCGGGTAGGGATAAGCCCAGCGCCTCGGTCAGGCAGTTCATGGAGTTGGCGGTAAACATGCCCGAACAAGAGCCACAGGTCGGACAGGCGGAGCGTTCGATCTGCGCCACATCTTCATCACTCTCTTCTGGGTCCGCTGCCGAGACCATCGCATCCACCAGATCCAGCTTGAGATCACCCTTGCCGGCAAGTTTCACTTTACCTGCCTCCATCGGGCCACCGGAGACAAAGATGGTGGGAATATTCAACCGCAGGGCAGCCATCAGCATGCCGGGGGTTATTTTGTCGCAGTTGGAAATGCAGACCAGCGCATCGGCGCAATGCGCATTGACCATGTATTCGACGGAATCGGCGATGATATCCCGCGATGGCAGGGAGTAGAGCATACCGCCGTGGCCCATGGCGATGCCATCATCCACTGCAATGGTATTGAATTCCTTTGCTACACCGCCGGCTGCTTCAATCTCCCGAGCAACCAACTGACCCAGATCCTTGAGATGAACATGACCGGGGACAAATTGGGTAAAGGAGTTGGCCACCGCGATGATCGGTTTATCGAAATCGCCATCTTTCATTCCAGTTGCGCGCCAAAGGGCACGGGCACCGGCCATGTTGCGTCCATGGGTGGTCGTACGGGAGCGGTATTGCGGCATCTGTAACTCCGAAAATCTGTGTGTTATTAACCCGGCACCATATATAGTAGACCCCCATTATGCACGTACGGCTTCAAAGTCTACAAACCCTGACATCGGTCTGGAATATAGAGCCGCTAGTGGGCGCTCTCGGACTCACATGGGATGCGCAGGGTGAATTGTGCCCCCCCTGCCTCTCCATTCGTAGCCTCAATGGTGCCCCGGTGCTTATCAGCGACTACTTTGACAAAGCTCAGTCCCAATCCCACACCATTGCCCTGGGAGGTATTCTCTGTCTCTGCATGGGTAAACGGCATAAAGATGTTAGACAGTTGATCCTGAGGAATGCCGGGACCCTGGTCCTGGATATTGCAGACCACACAACTGTCCTCGCGGCTGACGCGCATGACTATCTCACTACCAGGTGGAGAAAATTTGATCGCGTTCTCCAATAAATTGAATAGCGCCCTTTCCAGTAATCCCAAGTCACCCTGCAGCCAGATCTCATCCTCATCGAACTGGCGGTGCAGTGTGATACCACTCGCTTTAGCCTGTACGTAGGCTTCATCGACCGCATTGTGCGCCACGGACACAAAATCGGTATCTTCAAAGTGCATGCTATCCGCCGCCTCGGCACGAGCCAATTGCAGAAAATTGTCGGCCAGTTTTAAAGAACGTCTCGCTAATGGCTGGATCTGTTCCGCCAACTCTCCAGCCGTACTCTCCTGTACCTTTCGAGATTGGGTCAGTGAAAGCAATGAAGTGATAGGAGAACGAATATCGTGTGAGAGGAAGTTGAGCATTTTCACACGGGTGCGTTCAGAGCGTTTCAGCGTACCAATATACGAGAGATTGACAATCATGCCGTGCATCCCCGCACCGGCCTCATCCAGGGGTTTGAGCTGAACAAATAGCTCAGTATCCGGTGCTCTAAGCGCTTCGAAGCGGATAGGTTCACCTTCCAGCAGGACATGCTGAAAAACGTCAGGCCACTGCCAGGCATCGCGAATCTCTAAAACCTGAAGGAGTTTACTGGCATCTTCGCCGAGCAAATCCGCATCCTTTTCGCATCCAATATAGAAAACGGCACGTGGATTAGAAATCACTACCTGTCCCAGGCTGTTGATAACCATCAAACCATCATCCATCTGACCCACCGCGTTATTGATCAGATGACGAAAACGCTGCAGCCTGACATTAACCTGGTAATCCCCCCATTAATAATGGGACTCAAAAGTAGTCACTGTTAAGCTGTCTGAGCCAGCTTCTGTATCGGGGTGATTCCACCTAAT
>JAHXHT010000143.1 GCA_025656435.1 Candidatus Thiodiazotropha sp. (ex Gloverina cf. vestifex)
GGTCGGGGCATAACGGCTGTCGCGTTGGCGAGTCGATTTTGGGGACTCGGATGTCCCAAAATCTTTCACGAGGTAGCGACACGCTTGTTCCGTTTCCCACAGATTAGGAGAAGTATCACTGGTATCGGGCATGACCGTATGATGAATAATCACATGGGTCCGTCTGTCGCGACCAACCTTATAACCTTTGCGCGGGTGATCAGGATCAGCACCCCAAGTCTCTTGGTCGACATAAACCAACCCTGGTACGATTTCGAATTTAGCCATGCTTCGCCTCCTTGATACTAAATATTTAGTTTGTTGAAGAAATCCATTCATGCCACACGATCCGCCTATTCTCTATTCTTCAATAAAAGGGTATATAGCTGAAAAGAAATGAGGCAGATACTAACTATTAACGCCCAAATCGATTACATACAACTCTGCCTTCAGAGGCGCAGGTAAGACAGTGACTGCGTCCACTGAAAAGCCTTGTTTGTTTCAATTATTTTATGCAGGTATTTATCGGACTCAACTCACCTGTTGCACTAGCGAATTGAATCCGCGTTTTCAAGTGCTTTGAAATGTTTCTCATTGTTCATTGCGCCTCCGCCTACACTTGATTTAAAGAAAGATTAATTGAACATGGTCAGAGTTAATTTACACCAACCCTATCCAGCTATCGTTATAGTTGTTTAGACTGCTCTTTTAGCCGTATAACAAGGCGATAATAGAGTGCCGCCACCATGGCCGATAGTATGCCTCCCGCCTCAATAGAGACCACCGTTGCATAACCCCATGAATCACTGTAATGCTGCACTCCGATCAAAATCAGAAGCCAAACGATTATTGCCACAATGAGACTCTGTTTTAATACTTTTTGGCTGTTTGATATTAATAACGATTTACAGTCCGGACATTTAAAATGCTCTTTTTTCACCAACCAGTTAGCAATTATGCCCCCACATACCGGGCATATATAACTCATAATGCTCTCACGTATAATTGCAGAATACAGTCAAGCAAAACCATGAAGATCTATTTACCCCCGGCAATAGACAACCTCTTAAACTTAATAATCTGAGTATCCAGACTCAAAGCAATCCCACCTCTTTATAGTATTTCAATGCACCGGGGTGAAATGGGGCTGAATTCCCCTTTAGCATATCAGCCGGTTGCAGATGCTTGAATGCCGGATGAAGTTCACGGAATTTATCCAGATTCTCAAACACGGCCTTCACTAATTCATAGACTACATTTTCATCAACCTTCAATGAGGTCACCAGGGTTGCCTTGACGCCGAAAGTCTGAGTTTCTGTATCGGTACCGCGATACATGCCAGCAGGAATCTTCGCAGATGCATAGTATGAATTAGCATCGATCAATGTCTCAACTATAGGTCCATCAACTGGTACCAGGTGTGCATCGCAGGCAGTGGCTGCCTCTTTGATGGATGCATTGGGATGGCCCACGGTGTAGATCATGGCGTCGATCTTATTGTCGCAAAGGGCACGTGCCTGTTCGGTGGCTTTCAGTTCAGCGGCGAGCTTGAATGAAGCCTTGGTCCATCCCAGTTTCTGCATCAACACTTCCATGGTACCTCGTTGGCCTGATCCCGGATTACCGATATTGACCCGTTTGCCTTGCAGGTCTTTGAAGATCTTGATGCCGCTGTCTTCTCTTGCCATCACGGTAAACGGTTCACTATGTATGGAGAAGACGGCACGAAGATCTTTGCTGCCCCCCTGTTCCGTGAATTTAGAACTGCCTTGATAGGCGTGATACTGCCAATCAGACTGCACTACGCCAAAATCGAGTTCGCCATTGGCAATAGTGTTGAGATTGAAAATTGAGCCCCCGGTGGATTCCACCGAGCAGCGAATACCGTGTGACTTTCTCTCCTTGTTGAGTAGCCGGCAAATCGCGCCACCAGTCGGATAATAGACGCCGGTGAGGCCGCCTGTACCGATACTGGTAAAACGCTGATCAGTACCGAATGCAATTAACGGCAACAGAAACAGTAACAATCCTATAGACCTTTTCATCACGACTCCTTACTCCTGGCTTTTTTTGATCTGACGATACTATCAGATCCTTGATGGCTTTGTGGGTTTCCGAAGATTCCATCAACCCTTCGTACACTTTGTGTGTGCTATTGGCAGATCAGGGAAACGTTACTTCATAAAGGCCTTCACTGTGCGGGAAAAGATCTCAGGCTGCTCTGCGTAGAGCCAATGCCCGGCTCCGTTGAGCATCCGAAGACGGGCATGGGGAAAGTGTTTATCGATTACACTTCGGTACTTAGGCAACACATAGTCAGAACGTTCGCCGTAAACGAGCAGGACTTCACCCGGAAAAGCCAGATCGTTCAATGCCGGAAATCCGGCCAACACCATCACTTCCCGGTAGAGCACCGGGAGGTTGCATCGCCATTGCCAGCCACCCACCCCCTTCACCAGATTCTGCAGCAGGTATTGGCGGACTAACCTTTCCGACACCCGGCGTGATAGATACTGATCTGCCGCTTCCCGGCCCTGAAGCTCATCCAGCGGGAGTTCGAACAGGCCCTGGAAGATCTGCTCAAAACGGTTGTGATAGGACACAGGGGACATATCCACCACGACCAGTTGATCCACCCTTTCCGGGTGATTCAGTGCCAGCCGCATGGCGGTCTTACCCCCCATGCTGTGACCCAACAGGCTCACCGACTCCAACTGCAACTGTGACATCAACTTCAGCAGATCCGAAACCAGGGCCGGATAGTCCATGGTTTCCGAATGGGGGGAACGACCATGGTTACGCAGATCGGGCAGGATGAGATGGTAGTCGTCCTGTAGATATTTCACGACCCCAATCCAGTTGTTGGATGAACCGAAAAGACCGTGTAACAGTATCAACACGGGCTTTCCTTTTTCTCCATATTCTCGATAGTAAAGGTTAACGGCAGCGGTGCTCATTGGGTCACCTCGCTGAATGCTGTATTGGGCCTATAGATCAATTCTCTGGCCTCCAGTTCATACAAAACGCTAAAAACTGCATCATGACTACAGTCGGATTCTGCAAGGCGATTAGCTATCTGGCTACCGCTTAACTGAGATGAGGAGAGCTCGGCAAGCGCCATTACCTGCTGCTCACAAAGGGTTTCAGGTTCGAATAGGGCCTGTTGGCGCAGCTGATAAGAGGCTCCACCAGACTCCTTAGACATGAGTTTCACCTGTGGATTGAGCCTGAAGGATGTCTGTGCAATATCTGCCATGCTTAGTTCATGACGGGAATCTGCCGCCTGCCTTGCAGCAACAAATGTGAGCTTTGGTCGATAGAAGAGCCGCTCAATCAAACGATAGCGTTGAAACTCATCCTGTTGCGAGAGTAATTGTTTTAATGAAGGTTCTTCGAGCAGACGATTGACTGACCAGTCAGCCGGTTCCAACCAGCGAACGAACCGCAAGCCGGCTGCATCCAATAACTGTTTGAGTGAATCCATATCATAGTTGCATTCATGTACATGCAAACAGCGGTCGGCGAACTCCACCTCATCGACCTCGGCGGTACCCTGCCAGCAGTTCCCCTTGAAAAGCGTATGCTCGGCCACACGAGCCAGCGCCCTGGCAGTCGCCATGCGTGATGAGGCGATCTCCCCGTCACGCTCCAGCGTCGACAAAATATCTCTGTAGCGGTCCAGGGGTTGCCGCCCGAAGCTACCGTCCACCATCAGGGCGATGACACCCTGGGCTGACAGGTTTGCCTGCAGATGGCTCAGTCCTTTCAAGGGATCACTGAGGTGGTGAATCACACCGTAGGAGAGAATGAGATCATACCCACCTTCCACAGGCGGTATCGATGACGGATCGAGCAGATCGGCCTCAGCAAATTTCAGATTGCTCAAACCCCGGGATAGAACTGCTTGCTGGGCCTCCCGGATAGCAACCCGGTTGATATCGATACCGGTAAATTCAACGTCGGGTTGCAGGCGTGCGGCTGCCTGCAGGTTCACGGCGCGGCCACAACCGGCCTCA
This sequence comes from Candidatus Thiodiazotropha sp. (ex Gloverina cf. vestifex), assembly GCA_025656435.1. Lineage (GTDB taxonomy): Bacteria > Pseudomonadota > Gammaproteobacteria > Chromatiales > Chromatiaceae > Thiodiazotropha. The sequence continues at coordinate 3,996 of JAHXHT010000143.1, forward strand.
AGCACTTGCAGGTTTTCTCTACCGTTTTCAGTTCTTTCGATATAGCTCAACAACAGCCGGGCATGGTAACCGTCACAGTCGACGGCCCCGCCCGGCGGATAGGGATAGGTCTCGTAAAACGCCCGGACTTTGGAAGTGACCTTGTCCAAGGGTATCCGGGCTACTTCCTCTTTTTGGGTGGAATCAGGTCTGTGATGGTGCCTTCAGCCATTTCCGCTGCAAAGCAGATGGTCTCGTTAAGCGTGGGATGCGGATGGATGGTCAGACCGATGTCCTCCGCATCTGCGCCCATCTCCAGTGCCAGCACCGTTTCACCGATCAATTCACCCGCATTGGGCCCGACAATGCCGGCTCCCAGGATGCGCTTGCTCTTGGGATCGAACAGCAGTTTGGTCAAGCCCTCTTCACGCCCGATACCCAATGCCCTGCCGCTTGCCGCCCAGGGAAAGACTCCCTTCTCGATCTCGATGCCCTGGCTCTTGGCTTCAGTCTCAGTGAGTCCCATCCAGGCGACTTCAGGATCTGTGTAGGCCACGGAGGGGATGGTCATGGGATCGAATTTGACCGGCAGACCGGCGATGACCTCAGCGGCCACTTTCGCCTCATGGGTCGCCTTGTGCGCCAACATCGGTTGACCGACAACGTCTCCGATGGCGTAGATGTTGGGTACATTGGTGCGCATCTGTTGGTCGACGGGAATGAAACCTCGTTCATCCACGTTGATGCCCGCTGCCTCGGCATTGATCTTCTTGCCATTCGGCACACGCCCGACCGCCACCAACACCCGATCGTAGACCTGGGGTTTGTCCGGCGCCTGCTTACCCTCGAAAGTCACCTTGAGGCCGCTCTTCTGGGCCTGGATATCGGTCACCTTGGTCCCCAGCATGATGTTTTTATAGCGCCCCTTGATCCTTTTCTGCAGTGGTCGTACCAGGTCGGGATCACAGCCGGGGATCAGACCACTCTGCAACTCGACCACATCAATGGCACTGCCGAGGGTACTGTAGACTGTCGCCATCTCCAATCCGATGATACCGCCACCCACCACCAGCATTCGCTTGGGGATGTCCTCCAGCTCCAGGGCGCCGGTCGAATCGATGAGGCGGGGATCGTCGTTGGGAAAACCCGGTATCTGAACCGGACTGGAACCGCACGCGATAATGGCATCGCTATAGGCGATAGAGACATTACCGTTAGCTGTCTTCACGCCAATGCGATTCGGTGATTCAAATCGCGCCAGACCGTAAACCACTTCGACCTTACGTTGTTTGGCCAGTTGCGCCAGGCCACCGGTCAGGCGTTTTACCACTTTATCCTTGCCAGCCCTGAGTTTGTCCAGGTCAATCTTGGGTTTACCAAAGCTGATGCCCAGTTCGGCCATCTCGTCAGCCTCATTGATCACATCAGCCGCATGCAGCAGGGCCTTTGACGGGATACAACCCACGTTCAGACAGACACCACCCAGCGCCTCATAGCGTTCGATAAGAACAACACGTTTACCCAGATCGGCGGCTCGGAATGCAGCCGTATAACCGCCCGGACCAGCGCCAAGCACGACCACATCGGTCTGTATATCCGGTGTGCCTTTGACGGCATCGGAAACAGGGGCTTTTGTAGGGCTAGGTTTCTTATCCATTGTTGCACCCTCCGACAGTTCCAGTTTAAGTATCGGTCCACCCTGCGATATTTTGTCACCGGCTTTGACCAGGAGCGCCTTGACCACCCCCGCATGGGGTGAGGGGATGTCCATCGTTGCCTTGTCGCTTTCCAGCGTGATGATGGCGTCTTCCGGCTCAATCTTGTCACCGATCGATACCAGTATCTCAATGATGTCCACCTGCTCGAAGTCACCAATATCGGGGAGTGTCACCTCAACGATTTTGCTCATGCAATATCCTCAATCGAATTACCGGCAGGGGCCTCGCCTACCCGTTATAATAATAGTTTTTTATATGCCTGTTTGATCGCTTTATAGCATTTCTTCCAGATAATGCGTAGTCATTCACCGAAAAAACCCGGTTAGAAGCCATAATCTGGTGGGGCAAGCGTGTCGCTACCTCGTGAAAGATTTTGGGACATCCGAGTCCCCAAAATCGACTCGCCAACGCGACAGCCGTTATGCCCCGACCG
>JAHXHT010000144.1 GCA_025656435.1 Candidatus Thiodiazotropha sp. (ex Gloverina cf. vestifex)
CAATACGGAATCGTGGCGGACGCAGGACGGTCGGGGCATAACGGCTGTCGCGTTGGCGAGTCGATTTTGGGGACTCGGATGTCCCAAAATTTTTCACGAGGTAGCGACACGCTTGTTGTTTTACTCAATCGTGGTGATCCGTTAAACGGCTGTTTTGTAATGGTGTTGTGAAACGATTCTGAGATCGACCGGTAATCCTCACAGACTGAGTCCGTTGGATCGTTTATTGCTTAAGGACACACCATGGCGCCGGAACATGAAAAAGTGATTCTAGAGAAACAGGTACTGGACAACCTGAGCACAGCGATACTGCTCTTTGGTTGTGACTTTAGACTGCGCTATATCAACTCCGCTGCTGAAATGCTCTTTGCTGTAAGCGCGAGGAAAGCGATGGGCACTCCTGCCACCGATCTGATCCACTGTCCGGGTAGTGTGTTGGAAAGCAATCTTGCTCGTTCACTGGGTACCGGTCAGCCATTCACCGAACGTGAACATCAGCTGACTCTGCCGGATGGCAGAGAAATCACCATTGATTGCACGGTGATCCCTCAGCGACACGGCCATCGGGTTGAAGAACTTCTGGTCGAGATTCAACAGGTTGACCGGCAGCTGCGTATTACGCGGGAAGAGGAGATCCTTTCGCGCAACGAGGCAACTCGGGCCTTGGTTCGGGGTCTCGCCCACGAAATCAAAAACCCGTTGGGTGGATTGCGTGGTGCAGCACAGCTACTTGAGAGGGAGCTGCCTGACGAATCGCTGGTTGAATACACCCAGATTATCATTGAAGAGGCTGATCGGTTGCAGAACCTGGTAAACAACATGCTGGGACCGAATCGGCTGCCTGAGTTGAAGCCGGTGAATATTCATCAGGTGTTGGAGCGGGTCTGCGGCTTGGTGAATGCCGAGGCAGGCCAAAGCCTGACTATCAGTAAAGACTACGATCCCAGTATTCCTCCCTTAACCGGTGACCAGGATCAATTGATTCAATCCTTTCTCAACATAGTGAGAAATGGTGTTAGAGCCATGGGCACAAAGGGCGTATTGGGAATAACCAGTCGTATTCTGCGTCAGTTCACTATCGGGAATATACGGCACAGGCTGGTTATCTCCGTGGAAGTTGAAGACAACGGTCCCGGTATCCCGGAAGAACTACAGGGACGGATCTTCTTCCCAATGGTATCGGGGGCTGGCGGCATGGGCCTCGGACTGTCAATTGCCCAGACCCTGATTAATCGTCACCAAGGTTTGGTCGAATTCACCAGCAAGCCGGGACATACGGTTTTTAGAGTATTACTACCTTTGGAGCAAATCGATGGATAGAGCATGCAGGGTCTGGGTGATTGATGATGATCGCTCGATTCGCTGGGTACTGGAAAAAACCCTGCAAAAAGCGGAGATGGATGTGACCTGCTTCGAAAGTGCAGACAAGGTACTGGCTTCACTGGAAGGGGATCAACCCGATGTGGTGGTTTCCGACATTCGCATGCCGGGTATGGACGGACTTGAACTGCTGGAAATTCTGCACGCCCGCTATCCCGGGCTACCGGTGATCATCATGACTGCACATTCGGATCTTGAGAGTGCGGTATCGGCCTATCATGGTGGCGCCTTTGAATACTTGCCGAAGCCCTTCGATGTAGATGAGGCGGTACAACAGATTCGCCGCGCCTGCCGGCAACAGTTATCGGTGGAAGAGAAGCCTGCGTCTGATGACCGTCAGGGGGCTAAGGAGATTATCGGCGCAGCGCCAGCCATGCAGGAGGTGTTCCGTGCTATTGGCCGGTTGGCGAGGTCCAACATTACCGTATTAATTAATGGTGAATCGGGTACCGGCAAAGAATTGGTGGCCCAGGCACTGCATCGTCACAGCACCCGAGCGTCAGCGCCATTTATCGCTTTGAACATGGCGGCGATTCCGAGGGACTTAATGGAATCGGAACTGTTTGGCCATGAAAGAGGCGCCTTCACCGGGGCGCAGACCCGCCGTGAAGGCCGTTTCGAACAAGCGGATAGTGGCACACTCTTTTTAGATGAGATTGGTGACATGCCGTCTGAACTACAGACAAGATTATTGCGTGTGCTGGCTGATGGTGAGTTTTACCGGGTTGGTGGACATGAGCCGGTGAAGGTCGATGTGCGAATCATTGCGGCAACCCATCAGAATCTGGAAAGTCGGGTTGATGACGGCTCTTTTCGCGAGGACCTGTTTCATCGCCTAAACGTTATTCGCATTCACTTGCCAGCGCTGCGGGAAAGAAAAGAGGATATCCCGCTACTGATGAAGCACTTCCTGGATGCCGCCGCCAACGAACTGGATGTGGAAGCGAAATTGTTGCTGCCTGAGACAGAATCCTTTCTCAGCCAGTTGGCGTGGAAAGGTAATGTTCGTCAATTGGAGAATACGGCACGTTGGCTAACCGTCATGGCATCAGGGCAGGAGATTCATATCGACGACCTGCCGGCAGAACTCAAGGATAGCGATGCCCCCTCGGTCTTCTACGACGATTGGCGCCAACTGCTTCGCGCGTGGGCAAGAAAAAAGCTGCAAGACGGTTCTGAAGGGCTACTCAAAGAAGCAGAACCTGATTTCGAGACAGTAATGATTGAGACGGCCTTGGAGCATACGGCAGGTCGTCGACAGGATGCTGCCCGGTTACTGGGTTGGGGGCGCAATACCCTGACCAGGAAGATCAAAGACCTGAAGCTGGATGTTTGATGGTTGAGGTCTTGATATCGGAAAAGCATGAAAAGGACAGGGAAAAGAGAGTTGCCTGAGGATCAGAGCGGGTTATGATGCACCCCGTTCAATTGCGAGCTTAATCACAGGAACTGCCACATGGACTCCACAACTATCGACCTGTCGGGTAGCGAGATTGAATCGATAACCTTAGATGCGGGCGTTCTGAACATCCGTTTCTCCCGCGCCTATCTCATCAAGACAATGAGTGGTTCAGATGAGCGAACCCGCTGGTGGCAGGCAGGGTCGCTGGTATTCGAAGGGGCAGAATTATCGGGCGATCTACCTGAGTGTCCCTGTATCTGTGATGGCGGTGACGTGGGTGAAAACGTCTACACCTATCGGGACATGATACCGGTACCACTCGAGAGTCAGGGTCATGCACACTGTAAACTCAAAATAGAAGGCCGGGATGTATCGATTGAAGCACAAGCGAAAGGCGTACAATTGCTGATGGATGACCGACCACACTACATCGAACATATTCGTTAGGTTCTGTTACTGGATCTGCCATCGTGCTTCTTTCCCTCTCAATCCGATGCCAGTCGATGGGCTGCCCGAGTGGTTTCAGGCAGTTTATAGCGTGTTGTGCAGGCCATGACATAGCGAATGGCTGTGTGCAGAGAGATGCGATGACCAACGGATATATAGAGTGGTTTCACCCGAGTTCGGGTGCGTAGTACAGCACCAATCTCTTCTTTTTTGTCCATGAGTGGCACCCAGGCGCCTTTTTCATCTGCGAGCATCTCATGGCTGCCGATCAAACGGCTTTTAGCCACACCAATGGCAGGCATGTCGGTGATTAGGCCCAGATGGCAGGCTAGGCCGAAGCGTCTCGGATGAGCGAAACCCTGACCGTCACACAATAAAAGGTCAGGTGTCTGTTTGAGTTGTTCCATCGCCTTGAGGATAGAGGGTATCTCACGGAAGGAGAGCAATCCGGGCACATACGGAAAAGTTGTGGGAAGCCGTGCGACAGCGTGTTCCAGCGGCTCCAGCTCCGGGAATTTGAGTACAGCGACAGCCGCTCGCGTTATCTTACCCTGTTGTTCAAAACCTACATCGACACCGGCAACTCGTTTGGGTGGAGAGAAATGATCTGACAAAATCACCTTGTGACGCAGCGCATTCTGAAGCTCAATGGCTTCGGTTGGGTTAAGATCCCAGACGTGGCTAGTGGTGTTTTTCATGCTAATGAATTCATTGAGTCCCGCGCGCATGATACAAAAATAAAAGGTGAACGGTGTTGTAATCCGGTTGCAATCTTCAGTAATCGGTTTAAGCTTCAGACAGTTATGTCGCTATAGGTTATTACAAGATATCTCCGGAATCGAAAAGCCCGCGAGACATACAGTCGGATCAATGCAGGAAAACTGAGAGAAGACGTAAAAAAACCATGTCAGTCGAACTATTCAATAATGGTAGCCACATCTGTGTCGCTTTTAGAGACCTGGTACACGGGGAAGCCGTCCAGGCCAATCAATTTCTTATCTATGATCACCAGCATGCGGCACTGATCGATCCGGGTGGTGAGTTGACCTATTCACGGCTCTTTATGGCGATCAGCGACTACATGAACGTAAAGAAGCTCGATTATGTCGTGGCTTCACATCAGGACCCGGATATCGTCGCATCGGTTAATAAATGGTTGGTGGGTACGGATTGTAAAGTCGTGGTGCCCGCCCTCTGGGAACGCTTCATCCCCCATTTTACCCGCCCGGGGCGCTTACTCGATCGTGTTGTCGGTATACCGGATGAAGGTACCAACCTTGATTTAGGCAACATTCGTTTGATGGCCCTGCCGGCTCACTTCCTCCATGCCGAGGGGAATTTTCAATTCTACGATCCTATCAGTCGTATCCTTTTCTCGGGTGATCTAGGCGCTAATCTGCCACCGGGTGATTTGAACAAACCGGTTTCAAATATTTCGGAAGTCATGCCTTACATGGAAGGTTTCCACAAGCGTTACATGAATTCCAACAAAGTCTGCCGCCTCTGGGCAAACATGGTACGTCAGTTGGATATCGAGATGATCGTGCCACAGCATGGCCGCGCCTTTAACGGCAAGAGAGCAGTGAAAGATTTCATTGCCTGGATAGAGGGGCTGGAGTGTGGCATTGATCTGGTAACACAGGAGAATTACCGACTACCTTGACCCACTACCATCAGTTTCGCGACTTGACGAATCACCAGGCCGCTGCTTTCATCCGGACCCCTGGCGATCGGCGGCCAATTCTCCGATCCAAAAGCCCAGATTCTTGTCGATAAACTCCTCCACCGGCATATAGTGAGAACCATCGCAGGAGAAGGTCAGACCCAGCATGCCATTCATGGTATTGATGGAGGCACTGCGCAGATAGATGGTCTCATCCGCAAAGCGTAATGCCTTGAACTCATTGAGAACCTCGCGGATCTGTTTCGGTGTCACCTTTGCTCGATCGGGGTAGGCATACAACGGGTAAGCCAGCGCAATATCCGGGTCAATAATCTCCTCTACGGCATGAATGCGGTAGCTGTAGGGATCATCCATCAACCAGAAGGAGCAGCGGCCGCTGGAGTAGTGGACCTTGCAGTGAAAGACACCATGATCGGCCATCAGGGCAAGGACGGTTTCATGAACCGAATCGATGTGTTCATCCAAACGGCTTTGAATCCGCTCCTGCATAAAGAGTGTCCCGCGAACAGCAGGATCTCCCTTGAATTGTTGCCATTGCTGCTTATCAGTCAGTTGAGCACCTTCGCTGACCACCTTATCCAGTGAGAAGTCAGCGGCGATGAATCCATGCAGTATTTTATCTTTACGTACCGCCTGCAACGCGGTTACGCACTCCTTGTCGGTAAACTGGCTGTGATAGACGGATGAGAGCATGATGCCCTTGAATGGTAGGTTGTTCTTCAAGTAAGGGCGTTTCGAAAGATCCCTACCCCGCCAGGCGATATCTGCATTACCCGGTTGCACCAGTGAAGAGATCTCCCTGCCATCTAGGTCCCAGGCATAGAGAAATTCACAGTTGGTGATCTCGCTGATATGTGTGAGCAGGACCTGATCGAGTCTGTCCGGGTCCTCCCAGACAGACTCGCATCGTTCGGCAAGGCGTGAAAGCGGCTCACCGACGGACCCGGCAAGGGCGTCTTTTTTGTTGAGTATAAGTTGTCGCAGTGCTGTCATTGGGTACCTCGAAACGGGGATTATACCCTGCCCTCGCTTCGTGTGGTGTGACAATTGAATGACGCATATCAGTGTGACGAGAAGCCGTTCGCAGTGCCCCTAACAAAAGTCCCTAGGGAAGCTCTGAACGAATCCATCGATTGAGGGATAATGGTGCACATTCTAGGCCAATCATTATATAGACCCCATGAAGCAAACAA
>JAHXHT010000145.1 GCA_025656435.1 Candidatus Thiodiazotropha sp. (ex Gloverina cf. vestifex)
TAACAGTCACAATTACGGCCATACAACCGCGCCTACGCCTATCGGGGACTAATCGCCTCGGCTTTCAGCCTTCCATGGCGATCAGCGTCGGCAATCAAACCCAGGTAGTCGCGTATGACGATGAAGGCGGAGGAAATGCATCCCGCCTGCTCTGGACACTGGACGCCATGGGCCATGAGCGCTACTCCCTGCTCAATGGCGGACTTCACGCCTGGGCAAACGAGAGGCATCCCATCGATCGGGACAGTGCCACCCTCCAGCAGACTCAGTTCATAGCAAAACCCAATTCCGCTTCGGTGGCGGAAACAGACTACATCATGCATCGGCTGGGCAGTGACGACCTGGCCCTGTGGGACGCCCGTAGTGTCAATGAGTATCGTGGGACCTCCCGCTTTTCCCAATTCCCGGGACACATACTCGGCGCTGCCAATCTCGATTGGCTGGAAGTCATGGACCGCGAGCACAATCCCCGGCTCAAACCCGATAAAGATCTGCGTCTCCTGCTCGCAAACCTCGGTATCACACCTGACAAAGAGGTGATCGCCTACTGCCAGACCCACCATCGCTCATCTCTTGCCTGGTTTGTGCTGAAATATCTGGGCTATGAACAGGCCCGTGGCTATCCCGGCTCCTGGTCCGACTGGGGTAACCGGGACGACACCCCGAAAGAGACCACATGAATCGGCCCTCCAGCCGTCAGCGTCGCCTGGTCATTCTGTCCTTGTCAATCATTGTGTTCGTGGTGGCCTATTACGGCGGAGCTAAATACAAAAACCGTGACAATGGCGCACCCAAAATCTCAGGCCTCTCGATCCATCCCCCCACACCCCTGCCACCCATGGCAGATACGGATGACCAGGAAACACCGATTCGCCAATCCATGCTGCTCGATCATTGGAGCCTACTGACACTCGACCCTCATCAGGGACAAGACCGTTCCCCCGCACTGGTTCGCCTGTTGCAGATCCACAATCGGTTAGCTGTCTCACCGGATCTACAGCAGCAGCTACGATATCTATATCTACCCAGACAGGCTGATGAAGCTTCGCAACAGACACTCACCGCACTCAATGACAACATCAGCGGACTCGCCGGTGAACCCGATCAGATAGAAGAAACTTTCAGACGTTTTGGTGTCGATCCGGATGGCAGCGAATCGACGTTATACCTGATCGGTCCAGAGGCCAAACTCCACGCCCTGTTTACCCCGGCTGAGGATGCCGCTACTATCGCGCGGGATGTCACCACCCTGATCACGAACAACCAGTAACTATCAATGAACCAAGCTGTAACGCCTCCCAAGGGCACCCCACAAAAAATTGCCGAGACCCTCTTCGTCGGCCTGCAATACCTGTTGCCGCATCACCTGCTCTCATGGCTGATGCACAGCATCACCCGGATCGAGATGAAAGGCGTCAAAGACACACTGATCCGTCGTGTCATCGACTGGTACAAAGTCGACATGCAGGAGGCACTGGAAAGCGACCCCAGCACGTATCGCAGTTTCAACGACTTCTTCACCCGTGCCCTGCGTCCCGATGCGCGACCGGTCACCCAGGAAACCAATAAAGTCGCCTGTCCTGCTGACGGCACCCTGAGTCAGACTGGGGATATCGAGGGTGGCTACCTGTTTCAGGCCAAGGGACACGACTATTCCCTGCTGGAACTCTTGGGTGGAGACCCGGAGATGAGCCAGCAATTCGAAGAGGGCAGCTTTGCCACCATCTATCTCTCACCCCGCGACTATCATCGGGTGCATATGCCGCTGAACGGCAAACTGAGAAAGATGGTGCATGTGCCCGGCCGTCTCTTCAGTGTCAACGAAACCACCAGTCGCCTGGTACCCAGACTGTTCGCCCGCAACGAGCGGGTCATCTCACTGTTTGATACTGACATCGGTCCCATGGCAGTGATCCTGGTGGGCGCTATCTTCGTCTCCAGCATCGATACCGTCTGGGCCGGAACAATCACCCCCGCCCATGAGCGGGTCCGTAGCTGGAACTATCAGCCCCAGCCGACACCCCAGACCGTCGACCTGGAAAAAGGGGAAGAGATGGGCCGATTCAACATGGGTTCCACAGTAATCCTGCTGTTCGGTAAGGATACGGTCGAATGGGATGAGGAGTTCACGGTGGGAGCAACCCCCAAGGTTGGCGAGGCTATCGCCACAACTACCTGAGTCGGGATCATTTGGCTTTTGGTGCGGCGTGGCCGCACCCTACGAAGACTGACAGGAATCAAATCATATAGAGTGCGGTTCTACCGCATGATATCCACCTCTGTGTGTCGAGATGAATCAACCAGCAGGCTTCACCGCCTCGATAGTAGCCGAGACCACAAAGTCCTCCACACCCCGGCCCGGCGCCCAGTCACGAATGAAGTCGTGGGACTCATCCTTGGGTTGTATGCGGATGTCACTAAAGCCTGCCGCCGACATGTTCTTTTCCAGGTCTTCGATCAGGGAGGCGTTACCCATACAGCCGGCAACCAGCTTGGGATCGTTGCGCATCTCCTCGGGCAATTCGACGGTAGCCACCACATCGGAGATTGCCAAGCGCCCGCCCGGCTTGAGCACACGGAAGGCATCACGAAATACCTGAGCCTTATCGGGTGAGAGGTTGATGACACAGTTGGAGATGATCACGTCGGCCGTTGCATCTGCGATGGGTAGATGCTCGATCTCACCCAGCCGGAACTCCACATTGGTGTAGCTCCCCTTCAATGCATTTCCACGCGCCTTGCTCAGCATGTCGGGTGTCATATCGACACCGATGACCCGGCCATCTCTTCCTACCTCGGTAGCAGCCAGAAAGCAGTCGAAACCACCGCCCGAACCAAGATCGACTACCACTTCACCCGGCTTTAGCGAGGCGATGGCTTTGGGATTGCCACAACCCAGTCCCATGTCGGCGCCACTCGGCACCTGGGCAAGATCCGCCTCGCTGTAACCCCGCCGGATCGAGATCAACGTGTTGATGGCCGCATCGTCAGACACGCCGCAACAACTGGCCCCTACGCCGCAGGCACTGCTTTCATTATTTGCCTGGGCCACTTCCGCATAGGCCTGTCTCACCTCTTGCCGATGGGCATCAGGTCCATCCACTAAAGTCACCTCAGGTGCACAGCAATCGGGTGCACAACAATTCTCTTTATCCGACATTCTCTTCACCTCTCATAGTGATCAGCTCGATTCCACTGAAAAAGTTGGATAGCCGTTGCAGCACCTCGGGTTCGATCCAACATTTTACTTGTTTGCCCTCACGCTCCATCTCGATCAATCCGGCCTGATGCAGTTCTTTAAGGTGGTGGGAGAGGGTTGATGGGGCAATGTCCAGCCCCTCTCCCAACTCACCCACACTGAAGCGCACGGCTTGCTCAAGATCGCATCGTGTGCCAGGTTGGCAGCAGGTGGTCAATCGATTGAAGAGCATCAATCGGTGCTGATTACCCAGCGCCTTAAACATATCTGCCAATGGGCGGTCTTCTATTCTATATTTCGACATATTTCAAACTATAGAACTAAATTGATGTTTAGACAATGTTTTTTTCAGGCTGAACCGGAAAACTCACAAGCCCCACCCTGCTCAACCGCAGCAGCAAAAGGGTTATCCGAGGAAAAAAGGGTCGTTTTTTAACGACTACCAGTAACGAACCTTGCCAGTATCGACATGGATGAAGTCAGACTTGGGGTAGTAGCCGACACCCCCCGCCTTTAGTGAGATGGCGGTATTGCGCAGTGTCTTCAGATCACAGCCACAGAGCCGGATATCGATCGCTTTACCCTGCATGTGCAGGCTGCGTTTGGCGACGCCGCCGCTCTTGCCGCGCAGCATCTGATTGGTCACAGGTGAACGATAGGCGGAGATGATCTCGAACTCTCCGGTCTCCTCACCCACGCTACACTGCAGGGCATAGAGCATATCCAACAGCGCTCTATCCATCTGTACACATTCGCCGCTGCGGTGATCCCGCATCAGATGGTCGATAGACTTGAGGCTGTCAGCAAGATATTCACCATCTCGCCAGTAGGTGACCATTTGTTTCTCAGCGGTGTGGGTGTGGCGGAAAGCCAATGTTCGTTCAGCTACAGGTGCAATGGCTGCAAGAACCGGTGAGGTGACCAACAGACCTGCCGCCGAAGCAAGTCCGGAGAGAAAACGCCGTCTACTGATTAACCGTTGATCTGAGAAAAAAGACTGGGAATCCAACATCAAAGCTCACTAACCTGTTCTGTATCACCACTATTCGTCCCCATTGTCGGCAGCATGGGGATAAAATCCAGGCGCAGGTTAACAAATTCTTACCATCCATGGCCATCCCTGTGACAGGAGTCACAGGGACCCATCAAATGCGGGAGGAATTCGAGAGAACGGGATTGAGTGAGGAAATCAGAGTGAAGACGTGTCTTCTGTCTCAGCATGATTGGCGGTAACAGGGTCCATCCCCTCGCCCATGGCGAGCATCAAACTGACATTTCGCTGGTAGATATCAGGACGAAAGTGCACATCGCCGTCACCATCCACCCAACTGGTGAAATAGGTGAGATAGACCGGCATGGGACGGGCAAGTGGTGAAATCAGGGTCTCCCCGGTATCCAGGGCTTGACTGAACTGGTCCTCTTGCGAGGCACCGTCATTCTGCAACAGCAATCGGGCCAGCTGGTCGGCATTCTCAACTCTGACACAGCCCGAACTGAACGCACGCTTGGGGCGCTCGAAGAGTCCTACCGCCGGCGTGTCGTGCAGATAGATCGCATGCTGATTGGGCATATAGAATTTGACGCGACCCAGACTGTTACCCTTGCCCGAGTCCTGTCTCAGCAGGAAGGGGAAATTATCCGCATGGTAGATCGACCAGTCGATTGCCAGGGGGTCCACCTCATCAAAATCCTTCCCGTGACGTCTGTATACCCGAATCCGCTTGCTTTGCAGAAAACCGTCATCCATCTGTTGTTTGGGCAGCAGATCCTTCACTGCGATCGATCGGGGTACGGTCCAGAGCGGGTTAACCACCATATGGGTGACCCGGCTGCCGAAGGAAGGCGTCTGCCGCTCCTGGGTACCGTTCACCGTTCTCTTGTGGAAAACCACCTGGTCCTCAGCTTTCACCGCGATATCGAATCCTGCCGTGTTGACAAGTATGTGCTGGGACTCCAATTCATGAGGCAGCCAGCGCCAGCGCTCGAGATTGGCAAGGATTTGAGCAATACGGGTTTCAACCGGCACATTGAGGGCGCGCAATGTGTTGGGTCCCACAGCACCGTCTTCATACAATCCAAAGCGACGCTGGAAACGCTTGACCGTCTCTACTAGGGCTGGATCAAAACGGGAGGCATTCTCTACTGACTCACTACCGACATCAGCTTCAATGGCCAGACGTTCACGCAGAGCCGCCACTCTGACATGCTCATCTCCCGGTCTGAGAGTCTGATCAATTTCCAGGGACTGCCAGCCGCCCATAGCCTGAATATCCCGATAATCGGCCAAAGCCTGCTTCAACCGGCGGTAGGCGCTGCTTCTGGGGCTCAGTGAGTCGAACAGTTCGGGTAAGGTATTTTGTTGCAGGGCAAGGTTGAGCGCGTCCAACGGATCAAAAACATCATCCGGCAGCAGCCACAGCGGGTCTGTCGCTTTTGGGTCGAGATGGCCGTAGCGCAGATCTTTTGCCAGGCGGAGAAAACCATCCGTCATCAACAGCTCTCTGAGCAGTAGATGATCCGGCATGACGTCATTCACCAGATATTTCAGATGATTGACGTGGTAATCACTAGCGGTGAGACCATCACGTTCGGCTACCGAGAGCCACGCATAGAGCTGTCTTCCCTGAGTGGTCAGCGCTTCGTCACGATGCCAGATGAACGCGCCATCTCTCTCATCGTAAAATCTTTCCAATTGCGTCCAGTCACAAGCGTGTCGCTACCTCGTGAAAGATTTTGGGACATCCGAGTCCCCAAAATCGACTCGCCAACGCGACAGCCGTTATGCCCCGACCG
>JAHXHT010000146.1 GCA_025656435.1 Candidatus Thiodiazotropha sp. (ex Gloverina cf. vestifex)
ACGGTCGGGGCATAACGGCTGTCGCGTTGGCGAGTCGATTTTGGGGACTCGGATGTCCCAAAATCTTTCACGAGGTAGCGACACGCTTGCCCTCCATCTCATAGAGCTGACGGGCTTTATCAACCTCCAGCGTAGCACTGACGGGTTCAGTCGCTTTTTGATCCAAGGTCTCGGTCTGTACACCACCCTATTGGGGTTTGGCACTGCTATTCGACTCACCCGAGCGCGCTGTTGTTGAGGTGATGGATTTGTCACCATTGACGGGGCTGACCATGATGTGGGCTCCTGACACTGACGGAAATTTGACTGATTCAGCAACGATTCAGCATTTTTGGGTTATCCTGCGAAAAGTGTGCCAATACAGGCATACTGAAGTGTAGCCAAAGCAATAGGCCAGAGGAGGTGCCGTGACGATCTTGCGAATACAAGCCCTAATTGTGCTGTTCATGATGCAGGCCATGCCGGTTATGGCGGCCAATACGCCATCAAAATTGGGCGAGGAGCTGGAATATACTTTGAATTTTAGAGGTATTGTGACTGGTTTCGTGAAGCTCGACATTGCTAAGTTGATTCTGAGTGTTGCGCCTGAGATGGAAGATGTTGAGGGAAAATCTACCTATGTCACGCGCATGCAGATGACAACTGAGCCTTATAGAAAAGCGGAGATGATCTACCCGTTGCGAATCGATTATCACAGTTGGCTCGATACTCATAAAATGATTCCTTTGCTGGCTACAAAATCAATAAAGACAGGGGATTTAAAACAGGAGCTCTTCTGGTTCGATCTGCCGGCCGGGACCGGCTTCCACTATCAGGCGCCTGCACCTGATGCGTCTTCTCCATCCGTGGGACCACCCGATCATTTACAACAGATTGCCGCACTGGAGGACCCAGCCTGGTCAGCGCTGATGCAGACAAAGCAGTTTACATTGGGCGGCCAGGAAGTCCTGGATTATATGGGGTTGCTCCATCAGCTTAGACATAAGCCGCTGGTTCTTGGGGAGTGGCTTGAGTTCACTGTTTTTACCGGAAAAAAGCTCGAGTATTACCGGGTTGAGGTGACAAAGGAACGGCTGAAGCGGGGTGGATGGAATATGCCGGCTTTTCGGTTGAAACTGTTTGAGTACGACAGCAAAAAGGACAAGCTGAAAGATGAGGTCAATCTCTGGCTGAGTGATGATGACCAACGGCGGCTTTTACGCTTCTATGCAGAACGCACCATTGGCACCATGGAGGGTCTGTTGGAAACCGGACGTCCTGAAAATGGCCGGCATGACGACCTGTCGGAGTCGACCCAGCGTTCGTTGGAGGCCTATCTCGGTTTTTAGAGGACTAGTCCTCCGCAATCTCGAACTTTGCTTTACCTTGAGGCTTCTTTTTCGTGGCAGCCTCATCCAGTTGCAGATGATCGATATTCGGTAATGGCGCCGGCTCGACAGGGATCTGGCAGTCTTCCAGGCTGCCTGCCTGAGGCTCGGACATGCTAAGGTCATCGGTATCGATTTCAGGTGTCTCAAACGGTGTTTCTTCGATCAGTGTGGTACCGGGATCATCCAGTGTCAGGGCTTCAGTATCGATCTCCAGGGGTTCCGGGTCAGGTGTCTCATCGAGGGCTGCGCCGGGCTTGTCAAGATCCATGGCGCTGGTATCGGGGATCGGGACTGGCTCCACCTGGGGGGCGCAGTCGCTCAGATTGAAGTCCTGTGGGGCAGACAAATCATAATCGGGTACTGGTACAGGTGTGATTTTCTCAGCTTCACTGTCGGGAGGGAGAGGGCCCTCAGCCAGTGTGAGTCCTGATGAGGTGGATGGTGCGGATTCGGTTCTGTCAGTGGCTGGTGTAGGCGCAGCCGGTCTTGTAGTAGGTGCTGGCGATGGGGTTGGTGCCGGCTGGCCTTCGGGCACGATATCCACCAGCGCGCCCGCATCCCGGAAAGCGACGCGGAATTTCACCGCCTGGTCCATATCTACACCACGTTTGATCGGTACGGGCTTACCGCTGAAGAGCCGCTCAAGCTTTTCACCCTCGAGTTTGAACATCGCGCCAATTTTGCGTTTTACTTCTGCCGGGTCAGCTTTTTTAAGGCAGGCTCCGGAGAAATAGACATCATAGTTATCAATATTCATGCTTTGACGTTTCCTTTGCCTTTTTTGCGCTCCAGGTGCGCTGGTTGATGGCGTAGATATCTTTAAAGTGTAGGAATGGAGTCAAAAGCATTCCAGGAAGCCGGGTTGTCAATTTCGGGTCTTGTAAAGTGGAGATGCCGATTGTCATGCCAGCCTGCCCCAAACGTGGTTGTTCCTGATAGGTGCCCATCAGGCGGTCCCAGATCGACAGATTGAAACCAAAGTTGCTATTGGTCTCATCCGGCTCGATGGAGTGGTGCACCCGGTGCATATCGGGGGTAACCACAAGCCAGCGTAAACTTTGGTCAACCCGGTGTGGCAGTTTGACGTTCCCGTGATTGAACATCGCCATGCCGTTGAGAACAACTTCGAAGATGATGACAGCCACCACAGGTGGTCCCAAAGCGGCGATAGTAGC
This sequence comes from Candidatus Thiodiazotropha sp. (ex Gloverina cf. vestifex), assembly GCA_025656435.1. GTDB lineage: Bacteria > Pseudomonadota > Gammaproteobacteria > Chromatiales > Chromatiaceae > Thiodiazotropha. The sequence goes on from JAHXHT010000146.1 coordinate 2,546, forward strand.
AATCTTGATCAGCATCGAGAGGATGATTTCAATCGGGTGGAAGCGGACGCCGGTGGTGAGGTCATAGTCCGGGTCGGCATGGTGAACCCGATGCAGGCGCCAGAGGGCAGGTACGGCATGCACCATGACGTGTTGAAGGTAGATGGCAAGGTCCAGCAGGATGACCGCAATCAGGATCTTCAGCCAATCCGAAATTTCCACATTGTGCAGTAGCCCCCAATTCTGGGCATCGGCATAGGCAGCCATGCCGACCGCGGCGGTGGGGAAAAGCAGTCTCAGCACGAGTGTATTGAGCACGACAAGACCCAGATTACTGGTCCAGCGCTGTAGGCGGGAGAAGAGCCTCTGGCGTCTGGGTGCATAAACTTCCCACGCGGCCATGATGGCAAAAATTGCGAAGAAGGCACTGAGACGGATGGTCAGCTCGTTGTTTAGGATAAAATCTGTCATTGAAACAAGTCTGCGGTCAATTCCTTTCAGTGTACCCCAGCGTCTTTTCAGTACAAGGGACAGAACGATAGGCGGTAGATTTATTGTATTCCACAATGGGTCGCGGGCTATACTAACGAGATAAGAAATCTAAAAGTAAGACAATAATGATAATGAATAGTCTGGTCGTCGGTCAGCGCAGGCAGGACACTGCTGGAGAATATAAGGCCCATGTTTGAAAAAGACCCACGCACGTTCTCCCCTGAGTATAAGAATCTCTCGCCGGAACAGAAGGCGATGGTCAAGCTCGAGATTACGCTGACCAATTTTTTCAAGAACTTCGACAAAAGCATGTACCGCTGGGAGCGGATGATCTATCCGATGCTGGTGGTGGTTGGGATATTGGGGCTATCTGGATTTTATCTGATCTACAATGTCACCCGTGACATGCGCAAGCTGACGGAACAGGTCGATCCACGGATGGAAGTGCATCTAGAGCAGATGTCCAACAACATGGGAAAGCTCTCCGAGAATATCTCGATCATGACCAATCAAATCACTGTGCTGGTCGATAGGGTTGACAGTATGGAGTCACATATTGCAACCATGGACGGCAATATCGGTGCTCTATCTGTAGATGTGGGCAGTATGAAACAGAATATTGGCATCATGACAGGCAATGTGGCTGAGATGACTCATGCAATGCGGGCGATGACTGCCAACACCAGTATCATGAGTCGGGACATCAATCAGATGGGCCGGCCTATGGATTTTATGAATAGCTTTACCCCCTGGTAATAACCGGGACCAGGTGTTAGCGATTATCTCTCAACACAATCTAAATAGATGATAATTAGCGCCTAAAATCCTTTTAGGCGTTGCCTTTACCCTTCATTCCAATGCCCTGCTGGACGGAAAAGTCGAGCATCCGTTGAATCGGGATCACTGCCCGCTCCCGGGTTGCCGGATCGATATGTATCTCATTCTCATCGCTATCCAGAAGCTTATCTAGGTTGTGCAGTGCATTCATCCCCATCCAGGGGCAGTGGGCACAGCTGACGCAGGTGGCACCTTCGCCAGCTGTGGGCGCTTCGATCAGCACTTTATCCGGCGCCATCTGCTGCATCTTGTAGAAAATGCTGCCATCGGTAGCAACAATGAACTCCTTGTTTTTCATCTCTGCCACAGCTTTGATGAGTGCGGTGGTGGAACCTACTACGTCCGCTTGATCGATGACATGTTCGGGGGATTCCGGGTGGACCAATACAGCCGCATCCGGGTGTAGGCGTCGAATACGTTCCAGCGCCACTGATTTGAACTCTTCATGTACCACGCATGAGCCTGGCCAAAGCAGCATGTCCACACCGGTAATACGCTGTACATAGTTGCCGAGATGGCGGTCCGGACCCCACAGGATCTTTTTACCCTCGCTGGCCAGGTACTCGATGATCGGCAGGGCAATGCCTGAGGTCACCACCCAGTCCGACCTCGCTTTCACTTCGGCGCTGGTATTGGCGTAGACGACCACGGTGTGATCGGGATGATCATCACAGAAGTCTGTGAATAGGTCTGCCGGGCAACCTTCATCCAGTGAGCAGGTGGCGCCCAGGTCGGGCATGATCACCCGCTTTTCTGGGTTCAGGATCTTGGCCGTCTCTCCCATGAAACGGACACCGCAGACCACAAGCGTTTCTGCCTCTTGGGCAGCACCGAATTTCGCCATCTCCAGGGAGTCGGCGACACAGCCTCCCGTCTCTTCCGCCAGTGCCTGCAGATCTGCATCAGTGTAGTAGTGGGCCACCAGTACAGCATTCTGGGCCTTAAGTTTTTCTGCAATGCGTTGCTTCATGGCGTCTCTCTCCACATCGGAGAGTTGTGGCCAGTGGGGGTGGTCGGGGACCAGGATGGTCGGTAGCTTCAGTGATTGAACACTCATGGTAGTCTCGTTGCGTTATTTAATAACTTCCACCCGGGTGGGATTAATCACTCGGTAGGTTTTGGCAGGTCGATGATTGCCTGTGCGGGAAAACTCTCCGGTTTCTCTGAGAACCTGACGGGTTAGCATACCTTTACGAAAATTCCGTTTATCCAGTTTCTCATTGAGCAATATCTCATAAACTGCTTGCAGTTGACTGAGCGTGAAGGTCTCCGGCAGGAGTTGAAAGGCAATGGTCGAATAGTTGAGCTTTGCGACCAGGCGCTGCTTGGCCAGTTGGATGATCTTGGCGTGGTCGAATGCCAACTCAGGCAGTTGAGTAAGCGAAAACCAAGCGGCTTCCTGTGCGTCACTGGCGGCTTTGGGTTGTAAAGTATCTGACCGGGTCAGGGCAAAATAGGTGACACTGATGACTCGCTCGCGAGGGTCCCTGTCAGGTGTGCTGAATGTGTAAAGCTGCTCCAGATAGAGGCCTTCAATACCTGTCTCTTCAAGTAGTTCACGCTTTGCACACTGTTCAAGGGGTTCATCCATATTGAGGAATCCACCCGGTAGTGCCCACATTTCACGAAACGGCGGATTGGCTCTCTGTATCAGGAGAACCTGCAAATCCTCATCGCGTATGGTGAAGAGCACGATATCTGTTGTCACTGCAGGATGGGGGTAGCGATAACAGTAGGGTTGATTCTGTGGCACGGCAGTATAAGTAAGAGGGAGACGGCTGATCGGTATATTGAATGTGATGGTTAGTGTATCAAATACACGAAATAAAAAAACCGGCACTTTATCCGGATGATTTACATAGCATTCTGAATTATTTCCACTTGTCCGTCATGCCAGCTTAGTGGCTGGTGATCAGTTGTAATATCTGCCAACCACTCACAGAAGGGGATTAAAGATCAATCATAATAGGCCGATAACCAATTGGTAGAACAAACACTTTATCAAATTCGGACCATGCAGACTGCAAGCACAGCCACCGCTGATCGCCATGGAAGGCTGAAAGCCGAGGCGATTAGTCCCCGATAGGCGTAGGCGCGGTTGTATGGCCGTAATTGTGACTGTT
>JAHXHT010000147.1 GCA_025656435.1 Candidatus Thiodiazotropha sp. (ex Gloverina cf. vestifex)
TAACAGTCACAATTACGGTCATACAACCGCGCCTACGCCTATCGGGGACTAATCGCCTCGGCTTTCAGCCTTCCATGGCGATCAGCGATTGCGCTCCCAACGGGTGGGCTCGGATTGGTTACGTGGTTCATTTGTATTTAGATCTGACATGATAAATCCATTTCAACCTATTGATTTAATAATAACTATTGTGATTTCGCATGCCTGCGGGTAAGCCATGTGGGTATTTCAGTCACCCGATGAAGACAATCCAGCGGCTTGTGCTGGAGCAGACGCGCCTGGCTGTGTACGCCGTAGGTCACCCCCAAAGCAGGCATATTCGCATTAACGGCCATCTGCAGATCATATTCGGTATCACCAATCATCAGCGCCTGTCTGGGCATAACACCCATTTGATCGATGATCTGATGCAGCATCTCCGGATGGGGCTTGGAAAAGGTCTCGTCAGCACAGCGGGTGGTATGAAAGAAACGGTGCAGTTCAGTGGTTTCAAGTGCATGGTTCAAACCGCTGCGGCCTTTGCCTGTAGCCACGGCCAAGAGATAGCCTTCATCATGCAAACCCTCGATAACCTCTCTGGCCCCTTCAAAGAGTTCAGAGGGCGCCTCGTTCGAGGTAAAGAAGTGCGAACGATAGCGTTCCGCAACTTCCAGGTGCAGATTGTCCCCGGCATCCGGAAAGAGTGCATGTACTGCCTCGCGCAAGCCGAGACCGATGATATTTCTTATCGCCTCGCGTCCCGGTGACTTCAGGCCAAGGTCCTTCACTGCCGCCTCGACACAAGCGACAATTCGGGCCTCTGAATCCATCAAAGTCCCATCCCAATCAAATATTAACAGCTCAAACTTCATTGAATTTCTTTAATTGTTTCAGGACCCTTCCCAACTCGTCCGGCAATGGTGCTTCGATAACTGTATCGCGCTTTTCTCCCGGCCAGCGAAAGCGAATCTGATGCGCATGCAAAAAGAGCCTTTTCAGGCCGATGGAGCGCATCTTTTTATTTTCAACTTCATTGCCGTATTTGCTATCACCCAATACGGGTGAACCAAGCCATGCACTGTGGACACGAATTTGATGCGTTCGACCCGTCACCAGTTCCACCTCAGCCAGCGTTGCCTCTGCATATCTTGTCAGCCTTCTGAAACGGGTCTCTGCCGACTTGCCATCGGGATCCACACGAACCACCCGCTCTCCACCCTGCAGGGTATTTTTTTTCAGTGGCACATTGACGGTTTTCGCACCTTTACGCCAACTCCCTGCGAGCAGGGTGAGATATCGTTTATCGACTCGATTTTGTCGTATGAGTTCATGCAATGTGCGCAATGCTGCAGGTTTTTTACTGATTATCAGGCAACCGGAAGTATCACGGTCCAGCCTGTGCACCAATTCCAGTCTGGTATCCTTCGGTCTGATCGATCTTAAGGTCTCGATGACACCTGAACTCAGCCCACTACCGCCATGCACAGCCATGCCGGATGGCTTATTGAGAACCAGCAAGCGCTCGTCTTCGAACAATATTGTGCCATCTAGCTGTGCCTGCAGCTTTTTTGAAGGCAGACTGGGCGCCGAGATATCCATCCGAATCGGAGGAATACGTACGCGATCACCCGCCTGTAAGCGATATGTCGCTTTGATTCGCCCTTTATTGACCCGTACCTCCCCTTTCCGCAATATCCGATAGATATGGCTCCTGGGCACCCCTTTTAGGTGCCGCATGAGGAAATTATCTATTCTTTGCCCCATGTCATCCTGAGTCACGTCCAGAAATGTGACTGATGGAGAAATCTTTTTTGATTCTGACATTTAGGTCCAATTTATTTCGGTTGTAACATTGATGTCGCGGGTGAAGATTGCTATATTCGCTAGCGGATTTCCGATATCGGCGAAGCTATCATTTTCTCAACGCCGGTATCTGCGCGGCACTCGACAAACAGCGGCTTATACTTTCATCACAGCGCAGTTTGTCAACTGTCCAAGCGCAACGGTGCCCTTCGGGCCTGGCTCTCAAACTGAAGCCTTGCAGTCGCGCCAAAGCATATCAACAGCGCGGGCCTTAACATCCAGACTCTCGCTATGACATCGAAACCCGGCAGTCTAAATCAGACTGTGCGTGTCGGTTTCCCTTGCTTTGTGCGCCTTCAAGTCTAGGTATCAGCAGACCCCGAGCGGCGAACTTTAACAGTTTTTCAACTGACCGAGCCAGTTTTCTGAGTTGGCGTCAAACCTGACCAACAGGCTTGCGCAAAGGCACTCTGTTGCAGCTTCAGCAGGCGATTAACGCCTAGTAGCCCAACAAGTTCTTGCCTACCCAAACCAGAATCAGTGGACGTGCCGGTTGACTGGATAATTTAATGAAAAGAATGCTGATTAACGCAACTCAGCCAGAAGAATTGCGTGTTGCTATCGTTGATGGCCAAAAACTATTTAACCTGGATATCGAGATTCCCGGTCGGGAACATAAAAAAGCCAACATCTATAAAGGCCGCATTACCCGTGTCGAGCCCAGCCTCGAGGCTGCCTTCGTCGAGTACGGCTCCGAACGCCATGGTTTTCTTCCGCTGAAGGAGATCTCTCGCAGTTACTACTCAGATCAGGCAAAAGCCTCAGGCGGACGTGTCAACATCCAGGATGCCATCAAAGAAGGCAAGGAAGTTATCGTTCAGGTCGAAAAGGAGGAGCGTGGCAACAAAGGGGCAGCCCTGACCACATTCATCTCCCTGGCAGGACGCTATCTGGTATTGATGCCGAATAATCCACGGGCTGGCGGTGTCTCTCGCAGAATCGAAGGTCAGGATCGCACTGAGCTGCGCGAAGCCATGAGCGAACTGCAGATACCCGAAGATATGGGCCTGATTGTCCGCACTGCCGGTGTGGGGAAAAATGCCGAAGAACTGCAGTGGGATCTGGATTATCTGATACAGCTCTGGCAGGCCATCGAACACTCCGCCGAAAAACCCTCGCCCTTCCTGATCTACCAGGAGAGCAACGTTATCATCCGTTCGATCCGCGACTATCTGCGGGCGGATATCGGTGAGATCGTAATAGATGATGCCGAGGTCTTCTCTCAGGCCGAACGCTTTATCGCTCAAGTCATGCCCCAGTACAGCAAAAAGCTACGCCACTACGACGACGAAGTACCCCTCTTCAGCCGCTATCAGATTGAAAGCCAGATCGAGTCGGCTTTTCAGCGCGAAGTGACCCTGCCCTCCGGCGGCGCCATCGTCATCGATCACACCGAGGCGCTGACCTCCATCGATATCAACTCTGCACGAGCGACCAAAGGTGCTGACATCGAAGAGACGGCGCTCAATACCAATCTGGAAGCCTCTGACGAGATCGCGCGCCAACTGCGTCTGCGGGATCTTGGCGGCCTGTTCGTCATCGACTTCATCGACATGACACCCTCGCGCAATCAACGTGAAGTGGAAAATCGCCTGAAAGATGCGCTCAAGCAGGATCGCGCCCGTGTACAAATCGGCCGCATCTCCCGCTTCGGCCTACTCGAGATGTCCAGACAGCGCCTGCGGCCCTCTCTGGGTGAGGCCAGTGAGCAGGCTTGTCCCCGCTGTAGCGGCCATGGCACTGTCCGTGGCGTTGAATCCCTCTCCCTCTCGGTGCTGCGCATCATTGAGGAAGATGCCATGAAAGAGAATACCGGGCGTATCATGGCGCAATTGCCGGTAGATATGGCAACTTTTCTGCTCAATGAGAAACGCCAATCGATACACGATATCGAAAAGCGTCAGTCCATTGAAGTCGTGCTGATTCCGAACAGCCGTTATGAGACCCCCAACTACACCATCGAGCGTGCGCGTGTCAGCGAGATCCCCGCTGATCAAGAGGGTCAGTCAAGCTATCAGATGGTCAGTGAAGAGATGGAACAGGCCCCTGATTTTGCCAAGACCAATCAACCCAAGGCGGAGAAGCCGGCTGTCAAGGCGATCGCTCCCACAACACCGGCACCTCAACGTGCCGCCCAACCGGAAGCGGGAAGCACCAATGACGATACCCGTTTTCTGAAGAAGTTCTTTACCTCAATTTTCTCACCGAAACCAGAGAGTTCTGCCAAAAAAGAAGCGGAAGCCAAATCTTCGCCAAGCACTGAGAAGAGACCCCGTCGCGCAAACAGCGGCAGCGGCAACCGAAAACCCCAAGGCAGCGGTTCACGCAGTAACGCCAGACGTGGCGGCCGTTCAGACAACCGAAACAAAGACAACACGGGTAGCCGGGGTCGCTCTACTAAACCCACAGAGCAAAAACAGGCGGAGCCCAGGCCTCAGCAGGGACAGGGAACCCCCGGTACTGATGAAAAGGGTGACGCTCCCAAACCAAAGGGTTCTCGTAGAGGACGCCGCGGTGGACGCAGGCGTCGTTCCAACGCCGGCACAGAAAACAAGGCTGTTGAGAATGGTACTGAGCAGAGCCCAGTCAATGCCAACGCGCCGGATAAAACGCGTGAGTCCGAACCAGCACCCAAGCCCAGGCAGCAAAGAAAACCACGTACACCAAGAAGCGAATCATCCACTGAGGACCGCGGGGCAAAGACTGATAAGCCAACTCAGGCGCCAACATCAGAGCGGCCACCGGAAAGGCCCTGGCAGGAGGACACAACCAAACCTCAAGCCAAGGCACAGCCCAAGCGTGAAGATCATCCATCTGAGACACCCGTCATCACAAAACAGGAAAAGCCTGACTTGCCTAAGCAGGCTCCAAAAGAAAGCTCAGGCTCCGATACTTCTAAACCTGTGAAGACAGCAACAGCAGCCGATTCCACTCGGTCATCGACTGCTGATAGTGCACCGACCCCGGTTCCCGCCCCGGTCAATCCGAAACCCAGGTCTGTTGCTCCGGTCGATAAGCCAGTTGAACGGAAACCCAGACCTGCAGCTCCGGTCGATAAGCCAGCACCAGTAAAATTGCAGCAGATAGAAACCAAGCCAAGAGTTTCCAAACCTGAAGCAAAGCCTGCGTCAAAGGAAGCTGAAATACGTAAGCCGGTTGCTGAAAAGAAGCCAGCAGAAAAATCTCAGGCACCTGCTGCATCGGCTGAAGGTAAAAAAGCCCCAGCAGAATCCACTGCCAGCACAAAGGTCGTTTCAACTGACAGCAGCGATTAACCTAGGCCCTAACACACCCGTCCCAGAATGGGGCGGGCTTCAAACCTGATGGTTTTCTCGGATATGTTGCAGTAGTCCGCGAGAAGCGTTTTCAACCAGATCAAACACCCGGTCGAATCCAGCCACGCCGCCGTAATAGGGATCAGGCACTTCATCTTCAGGTAAATGAGGTGCGAAATCGAGAAACAAATGTAGCTTCTCTTCATAACCTGACGGGCAGATGTCCTGTAGCTCGCTATAGTTCGACCGATCCATGGCAATCACATAATCAAATATTTCAAAATCCTCCGCCCTCGCCTTACGGGCTCGCAGATCGCTTAGATCCACGCCCCGCTTTGCAGCCGTCTCCCTAGCCCGACGATCCGGCGGTTCCCCCACATGGTAAGCAATGGTGCCAGCAGAGTCGGTATGAATTCTGTCATGCAGGTCCTCACACTCAACCAGGGATCGGAAGACACCATGGGCTGTAGGTGATCGGCAGATATTGCCCATGCAAACGAATAGCGCTTTTATTTGTCTCTCTGTGTTCATATCTATTTGATAATTTACGTATTATGTACTTTGTTGTTTATCGATAAATGTGGCTGTATACTCATAGATGGTACACAAATATGGGAATACTCTCTGAAACTGCCATCAAGGCCATCAAGTGGGACGGCAAGGATCAGCGTATTGCAGTCGGTGATGGACTCTATCTCCAATCGCAGCGATCATCGAAGACATGGATTATACGGAAACGCCATCATGGCAAAACCGTGATGACCACCCTAGGGAAGCTCTGAACGAATCGTTTGTCAGCGAACGTTTCCTCTCGCTTGCTTCAAAACTGCCATGAGCGAAGAAAAACAGTGCAT
>JAHXHT010000148.1 GCA_025656435.1 Candidatus Thiodiazotropha sp. (ex Gloverina cf. vestifex)
CGGTCGGGGCATAACGGCTGTCGCGTTGGCGAGTCGATTTTGGGGACTCGGATGTCCCAAAATCTTTCACGAGGTAGCGACACGCTTGTCGCCTTTAATAGCGTTTATTTGCGGACACGACCCTCTTTTGCAAGATAAGTCCCCACATCAGCAACCCCTGGAAGCAGCGGGTTTGGATTTCCCCGAGGCATCCGAAATTGACTGTTGTATGCAGGCGGACAAGCATGGTTTGCACCGTCGCCTCAAGGGCTTGCAGAGACGAGCGAAGAGCCATCAGCCCTATGAAGAGGGGCTATCCAAGTTATGGCAGTCTATCGCTACATCACAGCAAAGGTTGGCACAAAGAAGTGCTCGACAGCCGAGTCCAGCATTTCCTCCAGAACTCCCCATTACCCAGCGTCTGCAGGAGATCAAAAATCTAATTGAAGCGCATCAAGTGGTGATCCTGTGCGGCGAAACGGGTTCCGGTAAATCGACCCAGTTACCGAAAATCTGCCTGAGTCTGGGGCGTGGGGTCTCTGGCTATATCGGCCATACCCAGCCCCGGCGTATCGCCGCACGCAGTTTGTCAGCGCGGGTGGCCAGTGAGCTGGGTACGGAAATGGGTGACATCGTTGGCTATAAAGTGCGCTTTAATGACCGGATCGGTCCGCAGAGCCTGGTAAAGCTGATGACTGACGGCATCCTGTTGGCTGAAATCCAGCAGGACCCAAGGCTCAGTCAATACGACACGCTGATTATCGACGAGGCCCACGAACGTAGCCTGAACATCGACTTTCTGCTGGGGTATCTGAAAGAGTTGCTGCCCAAGCGCCCGGATCTTAAAGTCATCATCACCTCAGCCACGATTGATCCACAGCGTTTTTCCGACCATTTCGATGGTGCGCCGGTGATCGAGGTCTCGGGCAGAACCCACCCGGTGGAGACATGCTACCGACCACCAGAAGAAGAGAGTGGGTATGAGCGTGATGATGTTATGCAGCAGGCGATCCTCGATGCGGTGGATGAGCTCTCACGCATTGATCGCGGAGACATCCTGGTCTTTCTCAGTGGTGAAAGGGAGATTCGTGAGACTGCTGAGACACTCCGCAAGCACAAGCTACCACTGACCGAGGTACTGCCACTCTATGCGCGCCTCAGCCCGGCAGAGCAGGGAAAAGTGTTCAAAGCCCATGGGTCTCGCCGAATCGTCCTCTCGACCAATGTGGCCGAAACCTCCCTGACTGTTCCCGGTATTCGCTATGTAATCGACAGTGGTTTTGCACGAATCAGTCGCTACAGTCATCGCAGCAAGGTTCAGCGGTTGCCGGTGGAACGTGTCTCCCAGGCATCGGCAGATCAACGTAAGGGGCGTTGTGGAAGGGTCGCGGCCGGTGTCTGTATCCGTCTCTACTCGGAAGAGGATTTTGAGTCGCGTCGAGCCTTTACCGAGCCTGAGATTCAGCGAACCAATCTTGCGTCTGTCATTTTGCAGGTGAAGCTGTTGGGGTTTGGGGAGATCGACAGTTTCCCTTTTATCGATCCCCCAGATCACCGGCTCATCAAAGATGGCTATCGGGTATTGGAAGAGATCGGTGCAGTTGATGGGGAACGACGTGTCACCCGTATCGGCCAGCAGCTTGCCCGTCTGCCTGTGGATCCTCGCATTGGACGCATGTTGCTCTCTGCAGCAAAAACGCACTGTCTGAGGGAGGTGATGGTTATTGCCGCCGCCCTGACCATACAGGACCCGCGGGACAGACCCATGGACAAGCAACAGCAGGCTGATCAGGCTCATGCGCAATACCGTAATGAGCAGTCGGACTTTACGGCCTATCTCAATCTCTGGGCGGCGATGGAGACGCAACGGCGACATCTTTCCAAACACAAATTCCGTCAATGGTGCCGTGGTGAGTTTCTCTCCTGGATGCGTATTCAGGAGTGGCATGACATCCATATCCAATTACGGACTCAGCTACACGATATGGGTTTTAAGGAAAGTGAAAAAGAAGGTGGGTATGAAGCTATCCATCGTGCACTGCTTAGTGGACTACTCAGCCACATCGGGTTTAGGAGCAAGGATCGTGATTATTTAGGTGCACGTAACAGTCGCTTTCACATCTTTCCCGGCTCCGGATTGTTCAAGGGGCAACCCAAATGGGTTGTTGCTGCTGAGCTGGTGGAGACTACAAAGCTCTATGCCCGTGGTGTTGCCCAAATCGATCCAAAGTGGGTGGAGCAGGCGGCGGGGCATCTGGTCAAACGTGGTTACTCAGAACCTCATTGGGAAAAGAAGCGTGGTCAGGTGGCAGGGTTTGAGAAGGTCACCCTGTTCGGTCTTGTGTTGGTCAACCGGCGCAAGATCAATTTCAGTCCTATTGATCCCGTCGTCGCCAGAGAGATCTTTATTCGATCGGCCCTGGTGGATGGGGATTTTCATACCCGAGCGCCTTTCTGGCGGCACAATCAGAGTTTGATCGCAGACGTCAGGGACAGGGAGGCCAAAGCCAGAAGACGGGATATTCTGGTCGACGAAGAGCGCATCTACAGCTTCTACGATGAGCGGATACCCATGGGTATCTCCACCACGCCAGATTTCGAAAAGTGGTTGCGAAGCGAGAACAAGACAAAACCCAAGCGACTCTACATGAGTGAGGTCGATCTGGTCCGCGAGGAGTCTGGTTCTATCGGCAAAGATGATTTTCCAGATAGTCTGGAAATCAACGGTATACAGCTACCCCTTCTGTATCATTTTGAACCAGGCAGGGAAGGGGATGGCGTGACACTGTTAGTGCCACAGGATGTGCTGAATCAGATCACCGAGGCCAAGCTCCAATGGCTGGTGCCCGGGCTACTGAAAGAGTGCGTCATCGCTCTGATCAGGGGATTGCCCAAGTCTCTCAGGCGATCTTTCGTACCTGTTCCCGATTATGCCGATGCCTGTATGAAAGATCTGCACCAGACCGATCGACCGCTGGTACAGGTACTTGGAGAGCGGCTCAAGTCGATGGCTGGTGTGCATATTCCGGAATCTGCCTGGAATGAAGGTGAATTGCCTATGCACCTGCGTATGCAACTTCGTGTGGTGGATAGTGACGGCAAGGCTTTGCAGGAGAGCAGGGATCTTGCCAGCCTGAAGCGACAATATGCAGGACAAGCTGGCAGTGCGCATCGACAGCTATCTGCCCCTGATCTGGAAAGACATGGAATTCGTGATTGGGACTTCGGTTCACTGCCATCAAATCTGTCAATTGAGCAGGGACAAATCTCACTCATGGGTTATCCATCATTAGTGGATGAAGGGGAGAGTGTTGCGATACGGCTCATCGATGCGGAGGCGAATGCAAAAAGGCTGCATAAGGCTGGCGTCAGGCGCCTGATCATGCTCAATCTGGCGAAAGATATACGCTATCTGCGTAAGCACCTGCCGCATCTGGAAAAGCTACGCCTCTACTATGCAAAAGTACCAGATGCACCGGGTGATTTAATGGCCGAAATGCAGCCGGGTCTTGAGGATGAACTGGTCAGCCATGTCGTGGATCTGACCTTCCTCAATAACCTACCGAAGATTCGAGATGAGGCGACATTCCGCCAGCGGATCAAAGGGAACCGAGGAGAGATGGTACAGCAGGCAAACAGGGTTTGCGAAAGCTTGGATCAGATACTTGAATACTACCATCAGGCGCGAAAATCGCTTGCGGCTATCACTCAAAAGCACTGGATGGTTTCACTGATGGATATGCAGCAGCAATTAAACCGTTTGGTTTACAGGGGGTTTCTATCTCAGATCCCGGAAACGCAGCTGGCAGAGTATCCACGATATCTCAATGGCATATTAAAGCGTGCTGAGAAGCTGATCCACGCGGCGGGCAGGGACCAGCAACGAATGAGAGAGATGACGGACATACAACAGAGATGGGCGTCATGGGAGGCACAATGCCGACAAGCGGGTAGCGTCGATGAGCGGGCTGAGGAGATTCGCTGGCAGCTGGAGGAGTTGAGGGTTTCACTTTTTGCCCAGGAGTTGGGAACCGCATTCCCGGTTTCCGTAAAGCGGGTGGAAAAGCGATGGGAGGCTCTTGGTCTGTGATCAGGACTGTTCGGGATTTAGTTTGCCCCACTCTGCTTTTCAGGTCATGAATGAGTCAGCAGTCTGCCATCAAATTGTCATATCAAGGCGCTAAAGTCACACAGGTAGGGGTGATTTCCGAGCCGGGCCGATACGGTTTTTTGAAGAGCGCCTGGCTCAACCGGGAGTCATCCCTGATTTCCAGTCATTCTGCCCCAATCATTGGGGTACTCGAGGTGGGCCTATCCCACCTTTTTTATCGCTTCAGGATAACTTCTCATCGTGGCGTCCACTTCATGATTTTGGGGGGATATCACTCCTTATGTTATTGTTCGTATGTAAGAAAACTCATCAGGAGACATAAATGACAGCGTGTTGTTGTGGTTCCAACAGCGATTTTGATCAATGCTGTGGTCCCATTCTTTCCGGCATAGTCAAGGCGGAGACGGCGGAAGCGCTCATGCGTGCCCGATATGCGGCCTTCGTAACGAAGCAGACCGATTTTCTACACGAGTCACTGCACCCGGACCACCGGCAGGACCATGATGTGGCTGCAACCCGACGCTGGGCTGAGGCCGCCCAATGGACGGGGCTGGTGGTGATTGATGTCAACGGGGGTGGTGCAGCAGACCAAGAAGGGAATGTGGAGTTCATTGCCACCTACAAAGAAGGCGGCATGATAAAACCTCATCACGAAATCAGCCGTTTCAGCAAACTGGATGGCAACTGGTATTATGTCGATGGCCGCCTGGTGACACCGAAAACAAACATGAGAGACCAGCCAAAAATAGGGCGGAATGACCCCTGTTCCTGTGGTAGCGGTAAAAAATATAAAAAATGTTGTGGGGCATGATTGAGAATTACTCTGTGCATTTGAAGCTCAAGTAGCGGAGAGAAATGCCGAATATAGGGGTATGCCGGGCAATACCGGAGGTCGACGGTCAGGGCGAAGACATGTTTTCAGGACAAGCGAAGAGAAAAATTATCTATTGCCTGATTGTGGCTGCTGTCATGTCGCTTGCGTCACTTTCCGTTCACGCTGAGATTTATAAGTACCGTGGTAAAGACGGGGGGGTTCATTTTACAGATCGGCCGATGAGTGGAAACTATCGCCTCATCTGGCGTAACGGCCCAAGCAAGTCCCGCAAGGGTAACTACAGTCTGGCCAAAATGCGTGAGAATAAATCGAAATTCACACCGATGATTGAAACGGTTGCGAAGGAGCTGCGGCTACATCCCGGTCTGTTGCATGCCATGGTTAGGGTGGAGTCCGCTTACAATCCCAAGGCAATCTCCAAAAAAGGGGCGCAGGGGCTGATGCAGCTCATGCCGGCGACAGCCAGTCGCTATGGCGTGAACGATAGCTACGATCCGAAACAGAACCTGGAGGGTGGCGCGCGCTATCTCAGCGACCTGCTGACTCAGTTTGAATACGATATCCGGCTGGCATTGGCTGTCTACAACGCGGGTGAGAATGCAGTGAAGCGATATGGCAATAAAATCCCACCCTATAAGGAGACAATGAACTACGTCGATAAAGTGATGGGAGAGTACGAGCGTAACCGCTTGGCCATGCTTGACTGATTAGGGCCTGCTTGTACTAACTGGAATACCAATCAAGAATCAGCTTGTCGATTAACAAAACGTTTTCTGGTGAAATATCGACAATATGCAGGCCCGTCCAGAAGCTGTTGGGTTGTGTTGCCTCGGTGCTCCAGACGGCCTCGGCACGGAACGAAGCTTTTTCCTCCTCCCCAACCTTGCCTGGCAGTATCATGTCCATCTGAAAAACGGATCCAGCGACAATAGGGTCTTCGCTTAGCAGCATCAAACGGTAATCCCCCCATTAATAATGGGACTCAAAAGTAGTCACTGTTAAGCTGTCTGAGCCAGCTTCTGTATCGGGGTGATTCCACCTAATG
>JAHXHT010000149.1 GCA_025656435.1 Candidatus Thiodiazotropha sp. (ex Gloverina cf. vestifex)
CGGAATCGTGGCGGACGCAGGACGGTCGGGGCATAACGGCTGTCGCGTTGGCGAGTCGATTTTGGGGACTCGGATGTCCCAAAATCTTTCGCGAGGTAGCGACACGCTTGGGTTCTGCAACAATAGTTATGTCAGGGTCATTCGCGTCAATAAGCTATCTTAGTGTGTCGGATAATCCCGTCCTGGATCCTGCTGATCCAGCCTACAATATTGCATGTGATCCTGATCCGGCTAATGCCAGTTTTGATTCAGATCCATCCACTCTCTGTGTTAATGGTGGTGAAGGAAATGTAGTAGTTCAGATCAATGACGTGAATGGTCAGACATTACCTACAGGTACAACTATTTCATTTAGTGCAACTAATGGTGAAATAAAATCTCGTTCCTCTTTTACTATAAGTAATACGACTTTCCCTCCACTTTCGATTGTAGTGAGAATCTCAGCAACGGATAACACAGATCCTGGTGATGATATTGGTGAACTCCAGTTAACAATTACAACACCGAAAGGTAATGAGACTTATTCTGATGCGATCAGAATTCGTGACTGATATTGCAGTAGGGGAGAGGTTTTCTCCCCTATTTAAAAATAGTTCATGCTCACAAGTCAGTAATTAAATGGAGTTATCCATTTATTACGCATAGGTTACAAAACGTTGAGTCTGATTCTCTGGAATACTGCTGCATCTGAATGAGTGGCAACCAAGAGGCAGCGAAATTAGCTCTCATGCTTGACGCTCATTCCAACCCTCGACAAAATGGCCAGGATCTACAAACTAGGTCCACCGAGATTTACTGTGAGTCAAAATCCTCCACTGATAAAGATCCGCGATCTCCACTTCTCCCGTGGTGATCGAGTCATATTTGATGGTGTGGATATTGATATCCCCCGGGGCAAAGTCACTGCCATCATGGGTCCCAGTGGCACGGGCAAGACCACGTTGTTGAAACTCATTGGCGGCCAGCTAAGGCCCAGCCGGGGTACTATTGAAGTCGACGGACTCAATGTGCATGCACTTTCGCGCAAGGCGCTCTTCAAACTTCGCATGCGAATGGGTATGTTGTTCCAGACCGGTGCACTGCTGACGGACCTTACAGTCTACGACAATGTGGCCTACCCGCTGCGTGAGCATACTGATCTGCCAGAATCGATGATTCGCCGGCTGGTGTTGATGAAGCTTGAGGCCGTGGGGTTGCGAGGTGCCAGAGATCTTTTGCCTTCAGCCCTGTCGGGCGGCATGGCGCGGCGAGTGGCGCTGGCCAGAGCGATATCATTGGATCCGATGATGGTGATGTATGATGAACCCTTCACCGGCCAAGATCCGATCTCAATGGGTGTGTTGGCACAACTGGTCAGGCGTTTGAACGATGCGGTGGGGTTGACCAGCATTCTTGTCTCCCATGATGTGGAGGAGACCTCTGCCATCTCCGATCTTGTCTATGTCATCAATGGGGGCAAGGTGATCGAGCAGGGGACTCCCAATGAATTGGCCAACTCTTCATCGGCCTCCGTTCGCCAGTTCATGAGTGGGTTACCCGATGGGCCGGTTGGTTTTCATTATGATGCGCCTACGCTGGATGAGGATCTGTTGAGCATGCGGGGAGCCAGTTGATGCTGGACATATTGGCCAGTTTTGGTCGAAAAGGTCTGGAGGCATTCGAGCGTCTGGGCAGAGGGCACCTGCTCTTTCTGCAGATACTCGCCGGCATTACCAGTTTGCTGCCACGCCCGGGATTGCTGGTTGCGCAGATGCATAGTATTGGTGTGCGAACCATCACCATCATTGTGGTATCCGGGTTGTTTGTCGGCATGGTGTTGAGTCTACAAGGCTACTATGTACTGTCTCAGTTTGCCGCAGAGGACAGCCTGGGTGTGATGGTGGCGGCTTCTTTGGTGCGTGAACTCGGGCCTGTAGTGACAGCGCTGCTGTTTGCCGGTCGTGCTGGATCGGCTCTGACGGCGGAGATCGGTCTGATGAAAGCAACCGAACAGCTATCTGGCCTGGAGATGATGGCTGTGGATCCGGTACGCAGAATACTCACGCCTCGCTTCTTTGCTGGGTTTATTTCCATGCCGTTGCTAGCTGCCCTGTTCAGTGCCGTGGGTGTGATCGGTGGTTATTTCGTCGGTGTCGGCTTGCTGGGCGTGGATGAGGGTGCCTTCTGGAGTCAGATGCAGGCCAAAATTGACTGGGACGGGGATGTCATCAATGGTGTCATCAAGAGCCTGGTCTTTGGGGTTATCTGTACCTGGATCGCTCTGTTTCAAGGTTATGACACGCTACCCACTTCCACCGGTGTGAGCCGTTCCACCACGCGCACGGTGGTACACTCGGCACTGGCGGTGCTGGTGCTCGACTTTGTGCTTACCGCACTGATGTTTGGAGACTGATAGATGAATACAAGACAGCTGGAAGTTACCGTCGGTGCCTTTATGGCTGCTGGTCTGGTGACGCTGTTCTTTCTTGCCATGCAGGTGAGCAATCTGGCCAATATCACAACCAGTGAAGGCTACGAGGTATCTGCACGCTTCGATAATATCGGCGGTTTGAAGGTGAGATCACCTGTCTCCATGGCGGGTGTGAGAATCGGTCGTGTGGTGAACATCGGTTACGATCAAAAGAGTTATGAAGCCGTCGTCACCATGCTCATCGAACCGGAATATAATCAGATTCCCGAAGATACCATTGCCAAAATCTATACCTCCGGGCTGCTGGGAGAACAGTATATTGGTTTGGATCCTGGGGGCAGTCTCGAGAACTTCCAGCAGGGAAGCGAAGTTATGATAACTCAATCCGCACTGGTGCTGGAGGAGATTGTCGGCCAGTTTCTCTTCAGGAAAGCGGAAGAGAACGCCGCGAGCCAGGAATAACCCATGGCGACTGCCATTATCGAGCGTGATGGCGCCTTTCATTTCCATGTGAAAGGCGAAATGACCTTTGCCACAGCCAAGCAGTTACTGAAGCAGTCGGAGGATTTGTTCTTTCAATCTCAGGATATCGAGATAGGCCTGTCGCAGGTCACCGGAGCAGACAGTGCAGGGCTTGCCCTGTTGCTGGAATGGAAGGCAAGGGCAACCCAGCAGGGGGTTCAGATAGTGATCAACGAAATCCCTGAGGGCATGATGTCGATTGCGCATCTTTGTCAGATTGAGCCATTGTTGCAGGATTTGACGTCGAAAAATTAGGTAAATAAGAAAAATATTGCCTTAAATGACAATGAAGCCTTGAAAAATAGTGTGAATTGGGCTTGAATAACCTGTCTCGTCCAGAAGCCCCTCCCATTTATTCTGTTTTAAAAGTCTCATGGAGCCGTTCTGGATTCTTGGCAAGGCGCGTAGATGCAACCCGCAAACGCCCCGGTAAACTCCCAAAAAGTCGGAGATACTCAATCCAATGAGTGAGCATATTGTTCATGTAACCGATGATTCCTTTGAATCTGACGTCCTTAAATCAAATGAGCCCGTATTGATAGATTACTGGGCAGAATGGTGTGGTCCTTGTAAGATGATCGCTCCAGTACTGGATGAGATCGCTACTGAATACACAGGCCGGCTGAAAATAGCCAAACTGAATATTGACGATAATCCCAATACGCCTCCCCGCTATGGTATCCGTGGTATTCCCACGCTGATGCTGTTTAAAAATGGCGAGGTCGAGGCAACCAAAGTGGGTGCCGTTTCCAAATCGCAGCTCGTCGCCTTTATCGACAGTAACCTATAGACAACTCAGGACTGGACGCGTTTTCACTACCCACCTATTTCCATCTCCAAACCAGATTCCGATAGTCCCGCGCCCCAGCCTGAATACTGAAATCACCGAATCTATTACGCTTGCCTAAGACGGCAACCATTCCTGATCACAATCCGAAAAAACACAATCTTTAAACCATTATGAATCTGACTGAACTGAAGAAGAAGCCGGTAGCCGAACTGGCAGGTCTCGCCCGAGAAATGAAGATCGAGGGCATGGCCCGGACCCGTAAGCAGGATCTGATCTTCGCCATCCTCAAAGCGCATGCCAAGAAAGGTGAAAGCATCTTTGGTGATGGTGTGCTGGAAATATTGCAGGATGGCTTCGGTTTCCTCCGTTCGGCGGATAGCTCTTATCTGGCCGGCCCCGATGACATCTATGTCTCACCCAGTCAGATTCGACGCTTCAGTCTGCGTACCGGCGATACGATCTCCGGCAAAATTCGTCCGCCAAAAGATGGTGAGCGCTATTTCGCACTGCTCAAAGTGGACGAAATCAACTTTGACAAACCTGAGAATGCCAAGAGCAAGATTCTGTTTGAGAATTTCACGCCGCTGTTTGCCAATAAGCGTTTCCATCTGGAGATCGGCAATGGCAGTACGGAAGACATCACGGCACGCACTATTGATCTTTGCGCACCCATCGGCAAAGGGCAGCGTGGCCTGATCGTTTCGCCGCCGAAAGCGGGTAAGACGATGATGTTGCAGAATATCGCGCAATCGATCACCCACAATCACCCCGAGTGTTATGTCATCGTGTTGCTGATCGACGAACGTCCGGAAGAGGTGACAGAAATGGCACGCTCGGTGCGTGGTGAAGTTATCTCCAGTACGTTTGACGAGCCTGCAACTCGCCATGTTCAGGTGGCTGAGATGGTGATTGAAAAGGCCAAGCGTCTGGTCGAGCATAAAAAAGATGTGGTTATCCTGCTCGACTCCATTACCCGATTGGCGCGTGCCTACAATACGGTGGTGCCCTCTTCGGGCAAGGTGTTGACCGGTGGTGTCGATGCCAATGCACTACAGCGTCCCAAGCGTTTCTTTGGTGCTGCCAGGAATGTAGAAGAGGGTGGTTCGTTGACAATCCTTGCCACTGCGCTGGTGGAAACCGGTTCGCGCATGGATGATGTAATTTATGAAGAGTTCAAGGGCACCGGCAACATGGAAGTGCATCTGGATCGTCGCATCGCCGAGAAGCGGATTTTTCCAGCGATCAACATCAATCGTTCAGGTACCCGTCGGGAAGAGTTATTGATGAAGCCAGATGAGCTGCAAAAAATGTGGATACTGCGCAAGATACTCCACCCGATGGATGAACTTGCCGCCATGGAATTCATCTTCGATAAGCTGAAAGTTTCAAAAACAAATGATGAGTTTTTCGATGCCATGAAAGGGTGATATGCCTCTAGCTGTATGATAGTTCTGAAAAAGGGGCCGAATGGCCCCTTTTCTCTTTGTGTACAGAGTGAAATTGAAATCGGGTATGCGAAGTTAAGTGCCCGTGAAAGCAATATTAATATTTCACATACACGAGGATAAGAGGGTAAAAAACATCACTTCTATCACTACGACCCTGTTGCTTTTCGGTTTTGTCGGTGCCCATTGACATGAGTTCCACCAGGCATTTGGTGGTAACCCAGATCTCTATTCAGAGATTGGCAGTTCAAAGTCACTACCAACAACCTCTAGTCGGGTGCTCGCGACTTCTATGCACCAGGTACAGATGATTTTTTTGCCACAGCGCTTGAAGATGTGGGTATTGCACACTGCCCAGTGATTGTACAAGTAGGCAGCCACGATGATTTTGGCAGCAGTCTTATTGATGCAGGGCATGATATTCGCTGATAATCCAGAATAGCTATAGCCACAACGTTGGTGCTAAAAAGTGGTCTGCTTTGCGGGCCGTTTTTTTGCATCTAAAAAAACAGCAATTTAAATCTGTTGTATGGCATTCCGTTATTCATTTCACGACAAAGATCATACCTATCCACTGGTCGTGATCACCGTTGTATGGTGAACTGGTAGCCCAGTAGTGAACATGACCTATTGAAGTGCTGGGTGAATAAACAAGGGTCTTAGGAAGTTAAGCATCTATTAACAGGTGCTAAGCTTCAGAAATGATTAGTAAAAATAGGTATTACAAGCGTTCCCGAATCACA
>JAHXHT010000150.1 GCA_025656435.1 Candidatus Thiodiazotropha sp. (ex Gloverina cf. vestifex)
AACAGTCACAATTACGGCCATACAACCGCGCCTACGCCTATCGGGGACTAATCGCCTCGGCTTTCAGCCTTCCATGGCGATCAGCGATCGAGATAGAGCAAACAGTGCTTGGTGCCCTCGACCTCCGCCTCTTCCAACAGCTGGGATAGCCTGCGGTCAAACTCTGTGCGATTGTAGAGCCGGGTAATGGGATCGTGGCTTGACTGCCAATTCAACTGTGCCGCCAGTTTTCGTGACTGGCTGACATCTTTGAAAACCAACACCACATCCTCATCCACACCCTGCTCATTTTTCAGGTGAGAAATCGACTGCTCTATCGGAAAGGTGAGCCCTTCTCGGTGCATCATCAACAAGATTCGATTGTCGACACAGACAATCTCTTCATAGGATAACCGGGCACGTGCGTTGCCGGATTCATCAAACACCTGATAAATATCAGACAGGGGCTTGCCGGCAATCTCCCGGTTTTGATACCCGGTCATACCCTCTGCCGCCAGGTTGACGAATTCAATGCACCCCTCTGCATCGAAGAGAATTACCGCATCTTCCACAGAAGAGAGCATGGCAAGAGACCTTTGCTCCGCAATACTGGAGCTTCTGGCCTGCTCCTGTATCGCTGTCTCTGCGTCCACATCGGAGATTTGAATCAGACAACACCCTGGATGCATGACCAACGGTCTGACACTGACTCGCTTGAACTGATCATCATCCTTAAAGAACTGGCGCGTCCTATTGGGACCCGGGGTAATGGGTATTAAGCTGTCAGCATCGTCAACCGGCTGAGCCACTTCACGAATAAGGGTGACAAACTGAGGAGAGCCCAACTGCGGTAAAATGCAATCTATCGGCTGCCCCATCACCTCTCTGCTCGCCTTGCCGGTGAGTTCGGAGAGACAGCGATTCCAGGCCAGGATCCGCATTTCCTGATCGAGCATGCAAAGCCCCACATCACAGGCCTCGATGACCTCCAACAGCTGCGCATAATCCGATTTGGAAAACTGGTCAGGATGAAAGGTATCCGCTGGAGTCATCCCCTGCGTCATTGAGCTCCCCTTGCGTCCCACCAGAACCGGTGGGGAAAAAATCTAAAATACTGCTTTCTTGAGCATTACCGGTATCTCCTGGAACGACATCCATTGCGATCTCTTGAAAAGATCGATCTCATGACCGACATTGGATCATCCGGTTTTTTCAGCACATTCTACTACCAGCTAACGCCATCGCAGCATGCATTAAGCTTGTCATCGGCTGATAGATCACAGAACTTTAATCTTAGTTTTTTCACACAAGGACATGAGTAGATTAGAAAAATGCAACTTCGTCTGCCGACAGGGAGCGGTACTCGCCGGCAGCCAGATCAGGATCGAGCGATAGCGCACCGATTGACTCACGATGCAGCCGGATCACTCTATTGCCCAAGGCAGCAAACATCCGCTTAACCTGGTGATAACGACCTTCGGAGATCGTCAAACGAAACTCTCTGGATGATAGTCGCTCAGTGTCTGCTGGCCGGGTTGGATGTTTCTCTCCCTGAAGGGTTATCCCCTTGGCGAGCCGCCCTGCTTCTTGTTCATCTAATGGGTCTGCCAGCCAGACGCGATAGGTCTTGGCACAATGGCTGACTGGAGAAACGATACGGTGGGACCAGTGTCCATCGTCAGTGATCAGCACCAAACCCGTTGCATCGATATCCAGCCGACCAGCAAAATGCAGGCCCGTCGGGTTCGGCAGATCAAGCAGATCGATTGCTGTCCGATGGGTAGGGTCCTCCGCAGCACAGACTACACCGACCGGCTTATGTAGCATCGGATAACGGGGTAGCGGTGCAGCTATCGGGACTTCATCGAGAAAGACCTGAGCAGAAAGTTCAATGCTGATAGAGGCCTGCTTGACCACAACACTGTCTACAATCACTCTTCCGGCGCGAACAGCCCGCTGCGCTTGTGAGCGGCTCAATGCAGTGGCATTACTGAGAAAGCGGTCGAGCCTGATCATGTTCCTTAATTTTGAATGTTAAATGTTGAATTGTGAATTGATGAGCTCGCTTTGCTCGCATTTGCCTCTATACAGGACGTGCGCCAGCACACGCCATTAATTGAAAATTCAACATTCAAAATTCATAATTTCTTATAAAGCTCCGCCCCTTGCCGTTTAAACTCCACAGCCTTCTCTTCCATTCCTTGCTGTAGTGCTTCACCTTCACTGACTCCTTGGGTCCGGGCGTACTCACGCACATCCTGTGTAATCTTCATGGAACAGAAGTGGGGACCGCACATAGAGCAGAAATGGGCCACCTTATGCGCCTGATGGGGCAGGGTCTCGTCATGGAACTCCTTGGCGCGCTCCGGATCGAGGCTGAGCGCAAACTGATCATCCCAGCGGAATTCAAAACGGGCTTTGGACATCGCATTGTCCTGTACCTGGGCACCTGGAAACCCCTTGGCGAGATCGGCCGCGTGGGCGGCAATTTTGTAGGTAATGATACCTTCCCGGACATCGGCCTTATTGGGCAATCCAAGGTGTTCTTTGGGCGTCACGTAACAGAGCATGGCGGTACCGTACCAGCCGATCTGGGCTGCACCAATGCCTGAACTAAAGTGGTCATAGCCAGGGGAGATGTCGGTTACCAATGGCCCGAGGGTATAGAAAGGTGCTTCGAAACAGTCCTCCAGCTCCTTGTCCATATTCTCCTTGATCATCTGCATCGGCACATGACCCGGACCTTCGATCATTACCTGTACGTCATGCTCCCAGGCGATCTTGGTCAGCTCACCCAGGGTCTCAAGCTCACCGAACTGGGCTGCGTCATTGGCATCGGCGAGACAGCCGGGACGCAGACCATCACCCAAGGAGAAGGCCACATCGTAAGCCTTCATAATCTCGCAGATCTCCTCGAAGTGCGTGTAGAGAAAATTCTCCTGGTGGCGTGCCAGACACCATTTGGCAAGAATCGAACCGCCACGGGAGACGATACCTGTCACCCGTTCTGCCGTCAGTGGCACGTAACGTAAGAGCACACCGGCGTGGATGGTGAAGTAATCGACACCCTGCTCAGCCTGTTCGATCAGGGTATCGCGCATGATCTCCCAACTCAGATCCTCTGCCTTGCCGTTGACCTTCTCCAATGCCTGGTAGATGGGCACGGTACCAATGGGCATAGGGGCGTTTCTCAGAATCCACTCACGGGTCTCATGGATATTGTTACCCGTAGAGAGATCCATCAGAGTATCGCCGCCCCAGCGGGCAGACCAAGCCATCTTCTCTACCTCCTCTTCAATGGAAGAGGTGATCGCACTGTTGCCGATATTAGTGTTGACCTTCACCCGGAAGTTGCGGCCGATGATCATCGGTTCCAGTTCCGGGTGGTTGATATTAGCGGGAATGATCGCGCGACCGGCAGCCAGCTCCGAACGTACGAACTCGGGAGTGATCTCATCCGGTATGCTGGCGCCAAAGGCCTGCCCAGCATGTTGCCTGAGCAGCTTGGTATAGCGTGGGTCTTCCCGCAGAGCCTGCAGATGGCAGTTTTCGCGGATAGCGACGTATTCCATCTCCGGCGTGATAATACCCTGACGGGCATAGTGCATCTGGGTGACATTGCTGCCCGGTCTGGCGCGACGGGGGGCCTGGATATGCTCGAAGCGTAGATTCGCTAAAGTCGGATCTGACTGTCGTGCACTTCCAAATTCTGAAGTCGGCCCTTCCAGTTGTTCAGTGTCGCCACGCTCCGAAATCCAGCCTGACCGCAGATCCGGCATCCCCTGCATCAGGTCAATTTTCTGCTCGGGATCCGTAAACGGACCTGAGGTATCGTAAACCGGTATCGGCGGATTCTCCTCCTCACCAAAACTGGCCGAGGTCGGCTCCTGACTGATCTCCCGCATGGGCACACGGATATCGGGGCGGGAGCCCTCAATATAGATCTTGCGGGAATTGTAGAAAGGACGCGTCACCTCTTCCGAAAGGCTTGTTGTCTTCTGGATAAAATCGTCTGGAATAGCGCTCATGGGAACCTCGCTGTCGACGGGGAAACGCAGACCCAGCGGGGCTCCAGCTTCCCTACGCCGGTATGAACCGGATCAGGTGATAAGGGTCTCTCTCAGCCCGCAAACAAAAATCGCAGCGGACACCCCCAGCACTTGGAATCCCGACAGTATAAATCAGGATCTAGCCATTGCAATTGCTCTTGTGTGATTGAAACTCATACAGCGACAGGGGTAATGCGTTTATCGACCTTCGACACCCCGAAATCTTGCCCACAGGGGATAAAAACCGTAGTCTAGTCGTCTGCCACCTTAAAACCACAAGCTTAACCAGGATATTCTCTATGATGGCACAGAGCGTTGAACAGGCCCGCTTCAATATGGTGAATCAGCAGATTCGCCCCTGGGAAGTGATTGATTCTCGCGTACTCTCTCTGATGGAGACCCTGCCGCGGGATGCCTTCGTGCCGGAAACCTATCAGGACCTGGCCTATGCGGATATTGAGATCCCTCTTGGTGATAACTGTCAGATGATGTTTCCCCGCATCGAGGCGAGATTGATGCAGGCCTTGGATCTGCAACCAAGCGATCAGGTTCTGGAAGTGGGCACCGGCTGCGGCTACCTGACCGCCTGTCTGGCACAGCTCTCCCAACGGGTTGTAAGCATCGAAATCAACCAAGACTTCTCTGAGAGTGCTGCACAAAGACTTGATCAGCAAAGAGTCAGTAACGTCCTGCTCAAGCAGGGGGATGCACTTGCCTCGCCCCTGGACGAGGGTCCGTTTGACGCCATCGCCGTCACCGGTTCGGTAGCAACTTCCGAGCAGGCTGAGATCTTCCGCCAGCAACTCAATATTGGTGGCAGACTATTCATCGTCATTGGCACTCCACCAGTCATGCAGGCCATGCTTATCACCAGACACCAGGAACGTATTTTCAGTGAAGAGGCATTATTCGAAACCGATCTCACGGCGCTCACCAATGCCGACGCCCCCAGGAGATTTGAATTCTGATCGCTGATGCGGCCACCTGATCGACCGTACAGCACAGCGAAAGATAACCGCCACGGAGGAAGATCATGAGCAACAGCAAAAACAGCCTGCCGCTGAGTCATGCGAAAGGCAGTCAGTTATTGATTATCAATATCCAGGAGAAACTGGCGCGAGCCATGCCCAAGCCGGACCGGGACTTGATGGTCTCCAACATCACCCGCTTGAGTCAGGCAGCAAGTCTGCTGGATATCCCGATTATCCTCTCCGAGCACTACGGTAAAGGGCTGGGCAAGACACTGCCCGAAATCGCCCAACACCTGCCGAAGCATACCAAGGCCAAGGACAAGCTTACCTTCTCCTGCTGTACAGCCCCCGGCTTTGAGGAGGAGTTGGGGCAACATGAGCAACGAAAGCAGATCATTATCGTCGGACTAGAAGCCCATATCTGTGTCCTGCAGACCGCTGCGGGCCTCCAGCAGTGGGGTTATCAGGTCTTCGTGGTCGAGGATGCCATCGCCTCACGCCATCCCCTGCATTGCAAGAACGCCCTGCACCGTATGCGTCAGGGAGGGGTTCAGGTCACCAACAGCGAATCGGTTGTCTTTGAGTGGATGGGGGATGCTGGTCAGCCCAATTTCAAACAGGTTTCACAACTGTTTCGATAGAAGTTTTTCTAAGACCACATGCGATAGCTATCTGACGATAGATGGGTATCGCCTCGTTCTGAATCCTGCTTTTTCTATAGTTTCCAAAACTGAAACCGGGATTTGCGGACTATTGTCTGAAAAAGAAGCAATTTTAGTCTGTGATTATTAACATAGGGTCTTAGGAAGTTAAGCATCTATTAACAGGTGCTAAGCTTCAGAAATGATTAGTAAAAATAGGTATTACAAGCGTTCCCGAATCAC
>JAHXHT010000151.1 GCA_025656435.1 Candidatus Thiodiazotropha sp. (ex Gloverina cf. vestifex)
AATGCACTGTTTTTCTTCGCTCATGGCAGTTTTGAAGCAAGCGAGAGGAAACGTTCGCTGACAAACGATTCGTTCAGAGCTTCCTTAGTGAATGCGTGCTTGGCGCCATCATAGTTCGTGAAGCTGTATTTTACGCCGGCCGCTTCCATCTCTGCCACGAAGGCCTCAATTTGCTCCGGCTTAACAAAAGGATCGGCAGCGCCATTGAAGACCGAGGACCTCGGCCTTAACCTTACCGGTCTGAGCCGGGTGCTCAGTGGGCAG
Source organism: Candidatus Thiodiazotropha sp. (ex Gloverina cf. vestifex) (assembly GCA_025656435.1). GTDB lineage: Bacteria > Pseudomonadota > Gammaproteobacteria > Chromatiales > Chromatiaceae > Thiodiazotropha. Next base: position 265 of record JAHXHT010000151.1, read on the forward strand.
GCTGCCATGAAAGCTGGCAACCAGATCAAGATCAACGCCTCGTCTCGCCATTTCCAGCACGATCCCACCACCGAAACAGTATCCAATTGCAGAGATGGCATCCCCTTTAACTGTGGGATGTGCTGCAAGCAGATCCCTGGCCGCCTCGAAGCGGGCCGTTGCCACCGCCATATTTTTCTTTACTTCACCGGCAAACTTACCGGCATCCTTCGGATGTGCGGTCTGCTTTCCCTCGCCATACATATCTACAGCCAGTGCCGTATAACCCATACCGGCTAACTGCTCTGCACGGCGCCTGGCGTAATCATTGTGTCCCCACCATTCATGCACCACCAGGATACCGGGTCGATTACCCTCAATGGTATCGTCATAGGCCAGATAACCCTGCATCACGGTTTCACCATCACGATACTCCAGGGGTTGTCCCACTACCCCGGCTTGTACCGAAATCATCAAGCCCATCAATAGCAAGAAGATAACAATGTTTTTCATAGCACAGCTCCATCCATTTGACTTTATTGTCACGAACCAACTGTAGTGCCAATTCACCCTCCTTGGCATAGGTAATAACCCTGCAACTTTTATGCTTGGTGTACTCTCCGGTAACATAGCCACATGCGTTTACTTTTCTTCTTGCTGCTCCTGACCTGCCCCCCCCTGCTACTCTCGGAAACGTTCGAGATAACCGATAGCAATGGCAGCGAGATCACCGTGGAGGTCATGCCATCAGAGGGGGACGTGGTGATCATCTGGCTGGTTGATCATGACGAACATCGCGCGGCTTTTGAGTCACTGTTACAGGCCGTCAATAAAAAAGGCTTTGAAATCTGGCGGGTCGATTTACTGGACGCCTATTTTCTACCGCGCTCAAGCGAAACCATTCGCAATCTTCCAGGTGACGGCGTGGCCAGTCTCATCGACGCCGCACACCGGATGAGCCAGAAGAAGATATTGGTCGCTGCATATGACCGCATGCCGCTGCCACTTCTTCGCGGTGCCCGCCAATGGCAGCAGATGGCAACCGAATCCAGACTGGTCGGCGCTATGCTCTTTTATCCCAACCTCTTTGGGCCACCGCCAATTGCCGGAAAGCCCCCTGAAATCGATCCTATTCTGCGCGCCACGAACATCCCCTTAGCCATCTATCAGCCAGCCCTGGGCAGTCAGCGCTGGCGCCTGGATCAGATCATGCAGCCTTTGTGGGAGGGTGGGGCGCCGGCCTATGCCTATATCGTACCTGGTGTGAGGGACTGGTTTTTCATGGGGGAGGGGGATCACGGACCTGGAGAGCAGGCAGCAACTACGCATCTACCTGAGCAAATACTGCGTTTTACGGCACAGCTTGAGCGGCATCCCAAGCCTCATTCAGTCAAACCGATAGTTGAACGGGCAGTGTCGGATGCGGCCATCCGTACTTTAGTGAAACTGAATCCTCCTAAGCTGGTATCGGATTTTTCACTCCGAGATATCGAGATGAAGCCTTTTTCATCGAGTGATCTAAAACACAAAGTGGTTCTACTTAACTTCTGGGCAACCTGGTGCCCACCCTGTGTGGAAGAGCTACCCTCTCTCAACCGGCTTCAACAACGCTATAAAGACCGTGAGGTGCGGATCGTCTCCATCGATTTCCGCGAGCAGCCGGAAGAGATGGCGAAATTCCTCAAAGACACACCAGTCGACTTTCCGGTACTGATGGACATTGACGGGCGGGTATCACTCGACTGGCAGGTATTCAGTTTTCCCAGCTCGTTTATCATCAACCGTCGTGGGCAGATCCGCTATACGGCCAACCGTGCTATCGATTGGGACAGCCCGGAAGTCTGGCAGGTGATCGATGAGCTCCTGTCAGAGAGATAGCGGCTACGCCACTCTATTGGTACTGTGCTTGATCTCATCAAGCTTACGGAACACCTCCATACTGTGCTCTTCCATCACTCGAAGGGTTTTCATCAGGGCGGGGTAGTCACGCTCACCCGCTAATAGATCAAAAATCTCATGGGTTGTCTCGTGCACAATCTCATGGGGACGCTCTAACTCTCCGTAGTGTACCGAGGAAGAAAAGAATGCCTTACCCTCGCCCTCGTCATACCATTTGCCCAGACGACAGTGATGATGATCGACGAAATCGAACGCCGGTTTACCCTCGTTCACCGAGAGATAGGTATTAACCTTCCATAACAGGTGATCAAGCTTCGCCAAGCCCAAAAAGACGCTGTCTGTGGTCTCCGTGATATCCTGAAAATAACCACCCACCTCCGTGTTCATGTCATTCAGGTTGACCTCGAACCCTTTGACCTCCTGTTGAACATGACTGATTCGGTCAATCAGGCGTGCCGAATCACTCCCTACCGAAGCCACATTCTGCTGCATGGCCTGGATCACATCGTTGGTTTCGGTGATCGCTGATTGCGTCTTATCGGCCAGACCTCTCACTTCATCGGTCACCACAGCAAATCCTCGTCCCTGCTCACCGGCCCGAGCCGCTTCGATTGCTGCATTCAACGCCAGTAGATTGGTCTGTTCCGCAATTCCCTTGATCAAGGCCAGAATCGAGCTGATTTCTGTCGCACGGGAGGACATATTCTGCACCGAGGCTTCGGAGTGATTCGACAACTCCGCCAATTCATCAAGCGCTTGGGTGATTTGTGAGATATCACCGGAGAGACCGGAAAAATTTTGTCTGACGTTTATCGCGCATGTCAGGGTACTCTGTGCCGACTCCACAGAGCCCGCCAGATCTGACTGCACAATGCCGAGCCCCGTCTTAAGCTGTTGATTTTCATAACCCATCAGGTTATTTAATGCGGACTCCCTGTCCTCCTGCTGCATCGAATGATGCAGTGCATGATCCGTCTCTTCCAATCTTGTCTCAAGTCGACTCACTGTCTCCTTGAGGGTGTGGTTCTCCTGCTCCAGTTGCGAAATTCTCGTCAGATATTTGCTGTTCAAGCATCCCATTGGTATCTCCTTTTGAAACAGACTCTTTTTGTGTAACTAGCCCTATCGGCAAAAGGACCCGGACCTTGAGATAGGGCTACCAGATGTAAATAGCGTTGAAAATACTGCACCAAACCGTGATCAGTATCAGAGAAAGCATTAGTGTTTTTTAATAAACTAATATGATATATACTCAAAACTCTCTTAAGTTCGGAATATCGCCATGGACAATCAAGCCCCCAAAAAGAAATCTGCAACCGCCAAGAAAACTGTCAAAAAGAAGGCTGTCCCTGCCACCAAAAAGAGAGCAACGCCTGCTACTAAAAAGAAGGCCGTTCCCGCTGCCAAAAAGAAAGCCGCTCCTGCTGCCAATACAAAGACAGCAGCACCTCAGGAAAACCGGATACTGCCCGGCCTGATGAAGGGCCTTCAGTCGGTATTCGACAAGATCCACACAGACAACCAGGTTCGTGATGATCATCAGGAAAAGGTCATCGAAGAGTTCAGCGAGAAACTGAACCACGCCTTTCAACAGACCCACAATGAGGCCCAGGAACGGGAGAAACTGCTACAGGAAAAACTCGAGACGATCGAGCGCGAGCAGACTTACAGAATCCAACGCATCAAACTCTTTTCCCTGCCCGGCACGGTAATTGCGATTGCTGCTCTGATCTACCTGTTCTATGTCGTGAATGTCATGGAGCGCTCCATGACCAGCATGTCCGCCGACATGCACCAGATTCAGGGACATATCGCCGCCATTGGTAACGACACCAACCAGATGTCCGGTGGAGTGGTGGAGATGAACCAGCAGATGTCGCAGATGAACGGCAACATGGAGAACATCAACACCAACGTAAACGGGATGAATAACAACATGTCCCATCTCAATCGCAGCGTCGGTGTCATGACCAACGATGTTGGGGCCATGTCCCATACGGTCAGCCCAGTCATGGGCAGCATGCGTAAATTTATGCCTATGTTCTGATTAGGGGCTGCTGGCCCTATCCAGTGACGATCACATATCGCCGAAGCTGGTACCCAACCGTTTTGCGCTGATGACCCAGGGATGATCTGGCGGCACCAGTTTTTTGTAGCCGGCAACGTCTACCAATGGGACAGGTTCCGCCAGTTCGCCACGTGAAGCGACCATGACACCAAATCTTCCCTCATGGATGAGATCGGCACAGGCTGTACCCAGACGGGTAGCCAGTAACCTGTCTGCAGCGGAAGGGGTGCCGCCTCTTTGCAGATAGCCGAGTATTGTCACCCTCGACTCCAACCCGGTCAGCTCTTCCAGTTGGCGTGACAGGTCCACTGTGTGGTTGGCATGTTTGCTTTCGAGTGCTGCCAGTTCGGCCTTGGCCTCTTTACGCTCTTTCTTGTCGCTCGCATTGAGCTTGCGTTCGCGCAACGCATGAAATCGTTCCGCCTCTCCGATTGGTAGCGCACCCTCAGCCACTGCCACGATGCTGAACGGCTTACCTCCAGCAGCCCGGCCACGGATAGCCTCGGCCACCTTTTCTATATCGTAGGGGATCTCCGGTACCAGGATCACATCAGCTCCACCGGCGATACCGGAACCCAGCGCCAGCCATCCGGCCCGATGCCCCATGATCTCCACCACAATGATACGGTGATGACTGTGTGCTGTGCTGTGCAGTCTGTCGATAGCATTGGTAGCGATACCCAAGGCGGTGTCAAAGCCGAAGGTGGTATCGGTATGCGCCACATCATTGTCGATGGTCTTGGGCAGGGTGATCACATTGAGCCCCTTTTCCAGTAACTGCAGGGCATTCTTCTGTGTACCGCCGCCACCCAGGCAAACCAGGGCATCGAGATGATTGGCATGGTAATTCTCGACGATCACATCGGTCATATCCTGTTTCTTACCGTTGAAGAGCGTGCGGTGGGGCTTGTCCCGGCTGGTACCGAGAATGGTCCCACCCCGAGTCAGAATGCCCGAGAGCATGGACCCGTCCAGATGTGTGGTGCGGTTCTCCACCAGCCCCCGGAAACCATCCCGAATGCCAATGACCTGCATGTCATAGTAGCCCTGAGCGGCTTTGCCGACACCACGGATGGCTGCATTGAGTCCCGGGCTGTCACCGCCAGCGGTAAGAATGCCGATGTGCTTGGTCATTTTGGCTCCTGATCAAAACTGCGAGCAGTGTCGGAATGCAATGTGTCCACATTCAGATAACTGGAATGCTCTTTGTAAGGGGGTCTCATTGGAGATGTAGGTTAGCCCAATTCTTCCTATGAGATAACCCCCGCCTGAGTCTCTTTACTGCGAGATCCCCGCGACAGCATTAAAGCCATCGAATAGCGGAAGGATGGCGTAGACGTACACGCTGCTCGTCATTTCTCTGGTACAGCCAGCCGCGGAGTTCAATATTGTGGCTGACCAGTTCTTCGGGGCAGAAGGTGCAAATTTTGACCAATCACGCCAGGTTATCCGAATCGCCAATCCGCCCTTAAGATTCAACCACAAAGCGCTACGACTCTGACCTACCCGAACAATACGACCCCGCAAATGATAAAAGCCTGTCTCATCACCCTTAAGGGTACTGACATCCTGCACCGGATCAAGCGTGTCGCTACCTCGTGAAAGATTTTGGGACATCCGAGTCCCCAAAATCGACTCGCCAACGCGACAGCCGTTATGCCCCGACC
>JAHXHT010000152.1 GCA_025656435.1 Candidatus Thiodiazotropha sp. (ex Gloverina cf. vestifex)
GGACGGTCGGGGCCTAACGGCTGTCGCGTTGGCGAGTCGATTTTGGGGACTCGGATGTCCCAAAATCTTTCACGAGGTAGCGACACTCTTATGATTCTCGGGCGCTGAGCCCATAAATACAAGGGCGCTGTATTTACCATAGTGTGGCAGTTTTCTCGTCAGACCCGGTAGACTTTCCGGAGCCTGGCTACCGATCCAGATCAGGGGGTGCTGTGAAGTCTGTGAGCGTTGAGCCATAGCAAAACTGTGGTTTTCCCGATCGAAATGCTTGTCTGCCAATGTCAGGTTGTGCGCCGAATGATTGAAAGGATAATTCGACAGTCCATCTAAGAAGGTCTTAAGAAAGTGGTTTTCCCAGCCCAGCAAGAGAACAGGGCGGTCATCGGGTAGATCTTTCAGTTGCCTGTCGAGTCTAACTTCCGCATCGGCATAGTCTGCGGCCCAGTTCTGGGCTAATTCTCGGTAGGCTTCCAGCAAAGGGGCCTTTGCCGATGCAGGGAGGATAATGGTGACCTTATCCGCAGCAAAGAGTTGGCTCAGACTGGGAGGTGTCTCTGCGCTATCAAGTTGTCTGAAGAGATCGAACCAGGGGTCTACATTCAAAAACAGCGGTTTGCTAGATAGCTCGACAGTAAAAGGTTGTTCTCGTTTTGCCATAGTGATGTTTTCGATAACGGTTTTGCTATCCTGGCATTGAATGGCGATGGGGACTTGAAGTGCAAAAACCGGTTTGTCTTGGGTCTGATGAAGCACACCTGTTAGACGGTGACCCTTGGCAGTCTGCTTGACATCTACCTGGTCCACGGCCAACGCCGGTGCACCAGCTCTGCCGGTCCACTGCTGGAAAAATGTACCGAGGGAAGCTTGGCTGACGGCTTCAAAGGCGGCTTGTAGCTGATCGAACCCAGCCGTGCGAAATTGGTTTTCCCGATAAAACCGCCTAAGCCCCTCGATAAAGGGCTTGTCCCCCAGCTTTCGACGCAGCATGTGAAATAACATCAGGCTTTTGTCGTAACCCACGGCCTGGCTGGCGGTGGTGTGACGTCCGCGAAAGTCGCTCAGTGGAAAGTCGTTTTCTTGATCCACGAAATCGGCATAACGTTTTAGCGCAGAACGACGATGCTCGACACCTTTCCCTCGCTGCTCTGCAATCAGGTGATCTGCAAGATAGCTGGTCAGCCCTTCGCTCCAGTTACCGCTTTCGTAATCCACGAACACACTGTTGCCCCACCAGTTATGCAAAATCTCGTGGGGGTAGGAGGAGTGGAGTATGAATGGCAGGCGTATGACCCTGGAGCCCAGTAGTGTGAATGAGGGCATGCCGTATCCGGTTTCCCAGAAATTCTCCACCAGGGCAAATTTGGCATAGGGGTAGGGGCCGATGAGTTGCTGATAGATCTGCAGATAGGTTTCGGTTGCCTCCAGGTAACGCTTTGCCAATGCGCTATCAGCCTGTCTGAGAAAGACCTGGGCTTCGATATCACCGATTGGGCGACGGTACAGTTTATAGGGTGCGGCAATGAGATGGATTTCATCCTGCGGGTGGGTTTCCTCCCACAGGATGGTTTGCTTCTCGCCCGGGTTCTGCATAGCTGGTCCTGCCCCTTGACTGACGGCCAGCCAATCGCCAGGCAGATCAACCCTCAGGGAGAAAGTATGCAGGGTGTCGGGGAAGTAGGGGTACCAACCGGTGGCGGCATCCAGATAGACACCCTGACGGGAGATGGTGCCGCTCAAACGTTGACGGCTTCTACCCGGACTTTCCTTGAGGGTAGTGAAATCGTGGGCGATTTTACCACCATATTCGAGACGAAAATGCCGGATGCCAGAGGGGAGGTTGACACGGTATGCAATGAGGGGTACCGGTCCATCAATACGGTCTGCTGCGAGGATCTCTACGCCCGGTGTGGGACTCCGAGGTGCCAAGCCCTCATGCAGGAGAAGGGTCGGCTCCAGCCCTTCTGGTAACATGATTTGATCAGTGACCAGGATCGTCTCTCCAGCAGGGTCGAGGCTGAGATGAATGTCGTGATGCAATAATCCGGCAAAAATTCCGGGGCTGCAAAACAAGAGGAGAACCGGCAGAATGCAACGGATGAAAAATTTTTCGGTCATAACGCCCATGGTTTTCGCAATCTTTTTTGATACGCTGTTGTTATTCACTACCCACTACATGAGGGACAAGCTGTGATTCGTATGAGTTCCCTTATCCTTCTCCTGGTCGGCATCATGACATGGGCATACGCTGATGAAAAACCCGCCGATACCGTGGTCGATCTTTCTGCCTTGATGGATCTGTCCGACTTGGTAGCGCAGGTGGCCGACAAACAAGTGGTTTTTGTCGGAGAGTCCCACGACCAGTATCAGCATCACCTCAATCAGCTGGCGATTATTCAGGGCCTGCACGAGCGGCACCCTAATCTTGCGGTGGGTCTCGAGTTCTTCTTTCAGCCGTTTCAGGCAGTGCTGGATAGATATATCGCCGGTGAGATTGATGAGAGCGACTTGCTGCGGGAGACGGAGTATTTCGAGCGCTGGCGTTTCGATTATCGGCTATACCGGCCGATTTTCCGCTTCGCAAGAAAGCATGAGATACCATTGATCGCACTCAACCTGGAAAAGGAGATTACACAGCAGGTCGGAAAGGCCGGCATTGATAGCCTCTCCGAAAGTGATAAAGCACGCTTGCCCGGAGAGATCGACCGTGAGAATGCCGCGTATCGGGATCGCATCAAGTCGATCTATGATCAGCATCCTCATATGAAGGGTCGCGAATTCGAAAATTTCCTCGATGTGCAGCTGTTATGGGATGAAGGTATGGCCGAGCAGGCGGCAGACTGGCTACAGGCCAACCCTGAGGGGCATATGGTGATTTTGGCCGGCGTCGGGCACCTGGTCTATCGGCAGGGCATACCCTCACGCATGATGCGGCGTAGCCCTGTCAGTCATGCCGTGATTCTAAACGCCAACCGGGTGGACGGATTGGATTCGAGCGTGGGCGACTATTTGATTGTCACAGAACGCACTGAGCTACCGCCATCTGGCAAACTGGGTGTATTTCTGGATCTCGAGAGCTCACCACCCAGTGTGAGTGGGTTCGACAAAGAGAGTGGAGCGGCCAAGGCCGGTGTCGAGTCGGGCGATCGTCTGCTCACCATCGACGGTGAACCCATCTCCAGCTATGCAGATATCAGGATCGCACTGATGGACAAGATAGTGGGGGATCAGGTGCAGCTTGAGGTGGAGCGTGAGCGCCTGTTACTCGGTACTTTCCGGGAGACCTTCTCCGTTACGCTCAACTGATCACCGAGAGCTGCCACTTCCCTATGAAAACACCGGAACTTCTCTCTCCAGCGGGAACTTTGAAGAATGCCCGCTATGCTTTTGCCTATGGTGCCGATGCGGTTTATGCCGGATTGCCACGATATAGCCTGCGTGTCCGCAATAATGACTTTCTGCAGGAGAATCTGGCCATCGGTATCGCCGAGGCCCACGCCTTGCAGAAGCAATTCTATCTGGCCTGCAATGTGATGCCTCATGGGGCCAAGCTGAAAACCTTTATCAAGGACCTCCGGCCCGTGATCGAGATGGGACCTGATGCCCTGATTATGTCCGATCCCGGTTTGATTCTGATGGTGCGAGATGCCTGGCCGGAGATGCCGATACACCTCTCAGTACAGGCCAATACGGTCAATGCAGAGGCAGTGCGCTTCTGGCAACAGCAAGGCGTATCACGGGTGATTCTCTCTCGGGAGCTCTCACTTGATGAGGTGCAAGAGATCCGACAGGCCTGTCCCGAGATGGAGCTTGAGGTTTTTGTCCATGGCGCTCTATGCATCGCCTATTCAGGACGCTGCCTCCTGTCAGGTTATTTCAACCACCGGGATGCCAATCAGGGTACCTGTACCAACAGTTGTCGTTGGGACTATAAACTCTCCCAGCCTGTTGCCGGACCTGAACCCGTGGCAGGGCCTGGCGGTACCCGTCGTCATCCGGAAGCTGAAAATGTCTATTTTCTCGAGGAGCCTCACCGGCCCGGCGAGCAGATGCCTGTTTTCGAGGATGAACACGGCACCTATATCATGAACTCCAGGGATCTGCGGGCGGTGGAACATGTCCACAAACTGGTTGCGATCGGTGTCGACTGCCTGAAGATTGAGGGGCGCACCAAATCCCACTACTACACCGCTCGTACGACACAGGTCTACCGGCAGGCAATCGATGATGCCGTGGCCGGTCGGCCTTTTCAAACCACACTGATGGCTGATCTGGAGAGTCTTGCCAATCGCGGCTATACGGATGGGTTTTATCAGCGCCATGAGTCTCAAGAGTTGCAGAACTACCGTTTCGGCAGTTCCCAGACTGAGCGGCAGCAATTTGTAGCGGAAATCACCGAAGTCGATCCGGTGACGGGTCTGACTCAGGTGGATGTGAAAAACAAACTGCGAGTCGGTGATCGCCTGGAGCTGATGACCCCGGCGGGTAATCAAAATTTTATTTTGCGGCAGATGGAAGATTTACAGGGTAATTCAATGGTGGAGGCGCCTGGCGGCGGTTATCGGGTACGTCTGAAACTACCTCGTGAGGTAACGGAAAATGGCTTGCTCTGCCGCTATCTGGATCAGAAATGAAGATTGGTTTGAGAATCTGTGTCAATACCCTACAGGGTGCACTTGAAGGTGTGCCGAATCTTTTGCGGTTGTTTGATGAGTATCAGGTTCAGGCCTCATTCTTTTTCGCCATGGGGCCGGATCGGAGTGGCCAACTGTTTGGGCGTAGTGCCTTACAGCCCTGGCAATCGCATCTAAAATTCAGTTCCCGGCTCTATGGCACCTTATTGCTGCCACCCCATATCTCGCGACGAGCATCAGAGGTCATGAGATCCGCAGCTGCCGCCGGACACGAAACAGGACTGCTGGGCTACGACCGTGCCGCATGGGTTAGCAAAGCGGCCTTTGCCGATGAGACCTGGACCCAGCAGCAGATGATGCTGGCAGTTGAGGCTTATGAGTCGGTTTTTCTTAAAAGACCGCAAGCCTTCGCTGCTCCTGGTTGGCAGCTAAATCCTCATTTGTTGGGACTGGAACAAAAGTTGGGTTTTGACTATACCAGCGATGTGAGGGGTAAAACGGCATTTTATCCTGTACTTCAAGGCGTAGAATCAAATTGTCCTCAGCTGCCGACTACGCTCCCCACGCTTAGTGATCTGATGCTGAGAGGTGGTGATGTCACAGCTGAAAATGCACATGAATATCTCTATTCTGAAAGCCAGTACATTTTACCTAACGGACATATTTACTCACTTGATGCTGAAATGGAGGGAATTCGCTACTTCTCCCTGATCGAAAAACTAATTGTCATGTGGAAAGGTTATGATGAGGGACTGACTACTCTCGGTAAACTGAGTGTTAAATTGGACAGAACCTCGCTTGGACGGCACCAAGTCGGTTGGTCTGATGAAGAAACAAAGGTTTTTCATGTTGCTACCCAGGCGCTGCAAGTATAAGAATTGACTGAATGTGGCTTTTTTAGCCGGTTTAGTTTTCCCTATTGGGCTCAGGGTTGATTTACATCTGTTTTATAGGATGTTTGGCATGCTAGAAACCGAAACTACTAAAGTGTTTTGTAGGAGAATATGTGTACGATAAAAGTATAGATATTTACCTAGGGTCTTAGGAAGTTAAGCATCTATTAACAGGTGCTAAGCTTCAGAAATGATTAGTAAAAATAGGTATTACAAGCGTTCCCGAATCAC
>JAHXHT010000153.1 GCA_025656435.1 Candidatus Thiodiazotropha sp. (ex Gloverina cf. vestifex)
TCGGGGCATAACGGCTGTCGCGTTGGCGAGTCGATTTTGGGGACTCGGATGTCCCAAAATCTTTCACGAGGTAGCGACACGCTTGTCATCATCCCACTGGCATTGAGTCATGGAGGAATCCCAGACCCAGGCAGCATTCGGCATGACATGCTCCAACAGACCCAACCGCTGTCGGTGGAAACGGGAGGCTTTACGATAACTAAGCGTCTTCCGCTTCAGCCTCAACAGCTTTTCCTTCAAGTGTTTTTCCCGCTTTTGCAATCGGCGTATCGCCTGCTTAAGTCGGCCATGGCGATGTGTCTGCTGCTGAACCGTGTGACGCTGAACAGCCCAGCCAACAAAGACCGTCCAGGCCAAAACCAGCGGCGTCAAAATCAGCCAGGTCGGGATTTGCTCTTTATAGTTCTCCGGCCTCTCCACCCTCGGTCAACGATGCCAAATCGCCTGCAACTCTTCATTGCCGATACGGTCAACACCCTTTTGTATCAGGCTCTGCAGCTCTGGCTGCTGTTCCAGGGTGGCCAATGAAATATCGAATTGTCAGATTGAGTCGCTGCTGCTCCTCGATATCATCAATCTCAACTTGCTGGAGCAATTGGGTAACGCTTGCTGTATCTCCCAGATAGGCGAATGCACCACCCTCAGCAACACGTCTCAATGCCTCCTCAATGGTTGGAAAGGGTACGGGTATTACGCCTGGCGCCATCGATGTCAGTGCCTTCTCCCAGACACTCCCCCTCACTACAGCAACGGCTTTACCTCCCAAACCCTTAAGCCCGCGGATCGGGATCTGCTGATTGCCAAAAAGTCCGACCGACAGACTCAGATAGGGGCGCGTATATAACCACTGCTTACGTCGATCCCCCCCAACAACTGCGGTACCCACCGCATCCACCTCGGCACCACGCAAAGCGCTCGCCAACGAAGATTGATCGGAAAACTGGATAATTTCGAGTTGCAGACCGAGATGCATCGCGAGTGCGCGCAGATAATCTGCCACCAGTCCTTTGGGATGGGAGCCGCCGGCATAAAAGAGAATTGGGGGCGTTTGTTCAACGACACCCACCCGAAGAACCTGATGGCTGTCGAGCCAAGCCTTCTCAGCCACATTGTAGCGTGAGATCTGAGCCGAATTCGCCAATGTCCAGCTCAGGCTCAGACAGAAAAGGAGATAGATGCTGTATTGTCTCTTCCACATACAAGTTCCAGATCATCGTTGACGCCGCACGCTTCCAGCATTGGGCAGGCTACAACTATTTCATAAACTGCGACAGGATAACACTGCAATAACTTCCGAAGTGGCCGATGAATGGCATGTAGTGATAGAGGCAATCTGGCACTTTTTAGGTGTATTATTCAATGATGCATGAGATGGGCAGGTGCTTCTCCCGATCTCCCACAGCCGTTCCCCACAAACGATACGACGTGTTGAGAGAACCCATACATCCCTGGAATCTGAGAACAGCCGCCCGCCTGTTACGGCTGGGGGCGATTGTCGCCTACCCCACCGAAGCCGTCTTCGGCCTGGGCTGTAATCCCTATGACGAAGCAGCGGTATTCAGGCTCCTGGCACTCAAGCAACGCCCGGTTGAGAAGGGCATGATACTGATAGCGGATAACTTCGACCGCCTTAAACCCTTTGTCGGAAACTTGCCTCAGGAGACGCTGGATCATGTGTTGTCACATTGGCCGGGCGCTGTCACCTGGTTGCTTCCAGCCGCTGAGAATACCCCCTTCTGGCTGACCGGCCGCCATACCACACTGGCAATGCGAGTCACCAACCACCCCATAGCTGCAGCACTTTGTCGAGCCGCCGGTATGCCGCTGGTCTCAACCAGTGCGAACTTGAGTCGCCGTCAACCCGCTCGAACTCCCCTTCAGGTCAGATTACGTTGTGGATATGGGGTCGATTGGATTATCCACGGCAAAACAGGGGGGCTCAGCAAACCCACACCCATATGGGATGCGCTGAGCGACAAAATACTGAGAGGGTAGAAAAAAAGCCCAACCGGGGAGGGATGGGCTTAAAGCGCTTGTTTTAGCGCCGGAGGAGGATCGAAATCAATTACTGCCTGTTATTCATGATGGCGGCAGTTCCGGCAGAATCTTTAATCATTATTTTCGTATTTTTTTGAAAACGGAAAACCAACGTAACCAATTGATTATAAGAAATTTATTTAAGCCCCCCCATAACCATAGGCACCTTCACCACGCTACAAGGCCGGGGAAAACACTCGAGGGAGCCCTGTTTCATCCCTGGCTGGCATGACTCAGGTAGTCCCCCAGATGCTCTTCAATCCACTCTCTGAGCCAGTGGCTGGCGCGGGAACCATGAAAACGTCCGGTCTCCTCTCCATCGACGAAAAGAATGACCGTGGGAAATCCCCGTAAACGGTAGTGCCCTGCCAGTCGCATGTTGTCATCGACCTCCACCTTGGCCAGCAGCAGCAAACCCTCCATCTCATCAATCACCCGCTCCAGGGCCGGAGATAGCGAGAGACAGGGGGCACACCACTCGGCCCAAAAATCGACCAGGACAGGCTGCTGGCGGGAAGCCTGGATGACCTTTTCGTCATAGTTCGCCTCTTTCACATCAAAGATATACGGGGAAGTTGTGGGTTTTTGACTCATGAAAACTGCCTTTAATGCCTGATGAGTGGTTTGGGGCGTGCATGATAGGTTATCTTAAGGGTTTGACCCAAGCCGGTAGAGAACCTCACATGACGAGCAGCCAGAGCCGATCCCCATTCCCAGCCACCCGCATGCGACGTATGCGACGTGATGATTTCTCACGTCGCTTGATGCGCGAAACCCAGCTATCTCCGGCGGATTTTATCTATCCTGTCTTTGTGCTGGAAGGTGAGAGTGCCCGCGAAGCGGTACCCTCCATGCCCGGTGTCGAGCGCATGAGCATTGACTTACTGGTAGATGAAGCAAAGGCAGCATACGACCTGGGCATCCCGGCGATGGCGCTATTCCCTGTCACCCCCTTATCGGCAAAAAGTGAGGACGCCTGTGAAGCCTACAATCCTGAGGGCCTGGCACAACGGGCCGTACGCGCTCTCAAGTCGGCTGTGCCTGAGCTGGGTATCATGACAGACGTCGCCCTCGATCCTTTTACTACCCATGGCCAAGACGGCCTGATTGATGAGAGCGGTTACGTGCTCAACGACGAGACCAAGGTAGTATTGGTCAAACAGGCTCTCTCCCACGCGGAGGCCGGCGCAGATATCGTTGCCCCCTCCGACATGATGGATGGTCGCATTGGCGCCATTCGAGAAGCACTGGAGGCAAACGGCCACATCCATACCCGTATCCTCGCCTACGCCGCCAAGTATGCTTCCAGCTTCTATGGCCCTTTCCGTGATGCCGTGGGTTCCGCCGCCAATCTCGGCGGTGGGAACAAGTACAGCTACCAAATGGATCCGGCAAACAGCGATGAGGCCCTGCACGAGGTGGCCCTCGACCTGCAAGAGGGTGCGGACATGGTTATGGTGAAGCCAGGCATGCCCTATCTGGATATCGTGCGCCGGGTCAAAGAGACCTTCCGGGTGCCTATATTCGCCTATCAGGTGAGTGGCGAATACGCCATGCTCAAGGCAGCGGCACAGAATGGCTGGCTGGATGAACAGGCAGTGGTGATGGAGTCATTGCTCTGTATCAAGCGCGCAGGCTGCGATGGGATTCTCACCTATTTTGCCAAACAGGCAGCAGAGTGGATGCAGTGAGTTTTGAGTGCAGCCTAACCTCGCAAATCACCATCACAACACAGTGTTTTATTTGAGTCAGATCATCGAACATGGATAAATACGCCGTCATTGGCAACCCCATCAAACACAGTAAATCCCCAGAGATACACACCGCCTTCGCCCACCAGACGGGAGAGGACATCGAGTATGTCCGACTACTCGGTAATCTAGATGATTTTGAAGGGGACGTAAGACGCTTCATCGCAGAGGGGGGACAAGGTCTCAACGTCACCGTACCCTTCAAAGAGCAAGCATGGCGCCTCGCCGACGAACTGAGTCCGCGAGCCCATACGGCCGGTGCCGTGAATACGCTTATCCGGCTGGATAACAACCAGCTACGGGGAGACAACACCGACGGTATCGGTCTGGTAAGGGATCTGACAGTCAATCAGGGCTTCCGGATGGCCGGCAAACGCATTCTCATGCTGGGTGCGGGCGGTGCGGTACGCGGCGTTATGCGTCCACTATTGGAACAAAATCCCAGACGAATCATCATCGCCAACCGCACAGCAAGCAAAGCCTACTCATTGGCCAATGGATTGGTGCACCTGGGCCAGGTGGCAGGTTGTGGCTTCGATGAGCTGGAAGGGATGCAGTTTGATCTCATCATCAACGGCACCGCTGCCGGTCTCGAGGGCAAGACACCCGCAATTCCCGATGATGTACTGGTAAAGGGCGGTTGGTGCTATGACATGCTATACGGCAACCAAGACACCGCCTTTCAACAATGGGGACACGAGCATCGGGCCGCACGCTCATTGGATGGTTTTGGCATGCTGGTGGAACAGGCTGCAGAGTCATTCCGACTGTGGCGGGACATCCTGCCGGAAACCCCTCCGATCATCGCCAAACTGCGAAATGCAACGTAGTGTTTCCCAGATTGCCTGGTAAAAATATTATTATCCGACTATGACTATTCAATCACCTCATCAGCCATCTGCAATACACCCTCAGCTAAGGTAAGGCCTATTTTTTTTGCAGCCTCGGCATTCAAGGTTAGTCTTGTTCCGAGAGGATCCTGGACACCAATCTCTTCCGGACTGGCACCATGGTACAGAATATCCTCAGCTATCACTGCGGCCTGAGATCCTATACTCGGTATATCCGGATTTACCGCCAGTAACATCCCCAATCGCACAATATTATCGGACGGACCGATGCAAATAAGACGATCTTTGAGGCATTGCCGCTTAAGCCAATGAATATTCTCCATCGTATACAGTACCGGGTCAGTCGGTAACCAAATAGCATCAACCTTCCCGGCAAGGCGTCGGTATGCCTGTTTGAGTTCTTTGGCCCTGTCGATTGGACGCGCCACGATATCCATACCCACTAGCTCAGCTGCCTGAATAGCTTCATCGATAGTCGACATACTGTGTGTCTTGCTATAGAGAACCCCAAGCCGCTTGATCCCAGGAAACAGGAGATTGAGTGAAAGTAACTGGGTACCCGATGAAACATCAGAATCGATCCCTGCAATATTAGTGTGTCCCTGCAGAAGCTTATAACGTTGCCAATTAAGCACCATGGCAAAAATAACCGGCACCTCCTGCCTCGATGCAGTGGCCGCCTTGGCGAAGTAGGCAGCTTTCGCTCCCAGCGCCAGAATCAATGCCGGTTCATTTTTCATGATCTGACGCATCAGTTCAGGTGCTCTTTTGATATCGCCCCGAAGGTTATAAACCAATACATCTTGCTTTAACTTTGCTTTAAATTGCACCAGTGGTTGCTCGTACGCAACTTCAGTATCGGATAGCAATACAGCCACCGGGCCATCTGCAGACCAGACGGGGCAGGCAAAAAACAGTATGGCCAATAGCTGGAATAGCTTAATCATTGTGTTCACTCCATCCATCGACAAGCGTGTCGCTACCTCGTGAAAGATTTTGGGACATCCGAGTCCCCAAAATCGACTCGCCAACGCGACAGCCGTTATGCCCCGACC
>JAHXHT010000154.1 GCA_025656435.1 Candidatus Thiodiazotropha sp. (ex Gloverina cf. vestifex)
TTGTTTGCTTCATGGAGTCTATATAATGATTGGCCTAGAATGTGCACCATTATCCCTCAATCGATGGATTCGTTCAGAGCTTCCCTAGGCTATCGCGGAATTTATTCGGAAACGGAAGGATGTTGTCTTCAGGCATTGTGAATAATCTATTTCAAGTCTGCCAACACTATGACATGCCTCATGCCAGGGTGCTAGGGATATACGAGCCAGACTGTGTGGAGTTGTAAAAGGTTTTCTTATCGAAAGAATTTTATTGCTGGAAATGAAAAAGCCCCAAAGCAAATGGCTATGGGGCTTTCTGAATTTGGTGCCGAGGAGAGGACTTGAACCTCCACGGGGTTGCCCCCACTAGCACCTGAAGCTAGCGTGTCTACCAATTTCACCACCTCGGCGTATGCGGTCACCGGACTGGCCGGCTTGGAGATCGCGAACTCTACAACCAGATGCGGTGCCTGTCAATCGTTGCAGGGGGGCAGTTCAACGGTTGGATAGGTCAGTGGCCTGTGGTAGTTTTCTACATTACTGATCGATTCTTTTCCATGAAGCCACACTGTATGAATTTTATCTCTAAACGTTCTGTTCGGGTCTTTTCGCCAGTGCTGATTTCCTGGCTGTTGGCGCTATTTTCTCCGTTGGCCCAGGCGCTTTCTCTGGAGGGTGATTTTCTTCAGGGCGGTATGGTGATAGGTCAGACAGATCCCGGAGATCAGGTTAATTTCGATGGGGTGCCTGTCCGGGTCTCTGATGAAGGGGTCTTTTTGCTGGGTTTTGGCCGGGACGACGCGTTACAGCATGCCCTGGTGGTCCGAAGAGATGGCAAGCTTGCCGAGCAACGAAATATCAAGATTGGCAAGCGGGACTATGAGATACAGCGGATTGATGGTCTACCGCCTTCCAAAGTGACACCTCCCAAACGTGATTGGAAGCGGATCAAAAAGGAGACAGCCCAAATCAAAAAAGCACGTAAGCTTGATGATCCTCGAGCCGACTTTCTAGGCGGATTCATTTGGCCGACCAAAGGGATCATCAGTGGGGTTTACGGCAGTCAGCGGGTTCTAAATGGAGAACCCAGACGCCCTCATTTTGGCGTCGATGTGGCTGCACCTACAGGTACACATGTTTATGCGCCAGCGGATGGTCTTGTCACACTGGCGCATTCCGATATGTTTTATTCGGGTGGGACTTTAATTGTCGACCATGGACACAAACTTTCTTCCTCATTTCTTCATTTAAGTAAAATTCTGGTTAAGGTTGGAGATCGAGTGAAACAGGGTGATCCAATAGCAGAAATTGGGGCAACCGGACGGGTTACCGGCGCCCATCTGGATTGGCGTATGAATCTGCGAAGTGCCCGCATTGATCCCCAGCTGCTGGTGCCGCCGATGCCGGTTGAGAAGCCTGAAAAATAAAGGGGATTTGCCAATTCGCATTCCGGCGTATCTGGTGATATGTGGTAAAGTCCCCCACTGAATCCTGTCTTAACGCCCGTCACAATCGATGGAATGTAAATGAAACTGATCAAGCCTCTATTGTTCCTGCCATTATTATTCGTCTTTACCGCTGTACAAGCAGAAGATCTCATGTCGATCTATCAGATTGCACAGCAAAATGATCCGCAGCTTCAGGTTGCAAGAGAGCAGTTGGAAGCCGCGCGTGAATCCAAGAGTCTGGCCCGCTCCCAGTTGATGCCAAACATTGGATTGGGCGCCAGTTACGACTCGGTACGGCGCAAACTGAAATCGAGCCCGTTCGGAACGGGTGCTGGCGAAACCAGCACCTTCCAGGAGAGCGGTCTGGGTCTGAACCTGACACAACCACTTTACCGCCGTGACAGATTTGTGCAGTTGGAACAGGCAGATAGCACCATTGCTCAGTCGGAAGCTCAGTATGCCTCGTCGGAGATCGACCTGATGGTGCGCAGTACGACCGCCTACTTCGGTATCCTCTCTGCAGAAGACGATCTGCGCGTGGCGAAAGCGGAACGAGAGGCTACGGGGCGTCAGTTGGAACAGGCACAACAGCGTTTCGATGTGGGTCTGATTGCGATCACCGATGTGCATGAGGCGCAGGCGGCCTACGATGCGGCAAGGGCTTCAGAGATTGGAGCTGACAATAGTCTCGGAGATGCGTGGGAGGCGTTGTTTGAAATTATCGGCTCTCAACCCAAAAACAATCTCGCTACATTGGGTGATCGTCTGCAGCTCAATCCTCCAGTGCCGATGGATCCGCAAGCTTGGTCTGAGACCGCGCAACAGCAGAATTTCGGCATCATTGCCTCCAATGCCAACCTGGAGGTGCTAAAGCAAGAGGTAGACGTCAGTCGTTCCGGGCACTATCCCACACTGGATTTGGTGGGTAGTTACAATATGAATCGAACTGACAATGAACTTGCCTCCGAAGCCGATACGGCCACAATCGGACTTGCTCTCGAGGTGCCAATCTATACGGGTGGCGCGGTAAGTGCTCAGACGCGCCAGGCGATGGCCAACTTCCGTGCTGCCCAACAGGGTCTGGATCAGACACGCCGCTCGGTAAACCGTCAGGTCAGAGATGCTTATCGAGGTGTTCTCTCAGCCATCAGTCAAGTTGAAGCACTCAAGGCGGCAACCATTTCGGCACAGAGTGCTTTGGAGTCTACCCAGGCGGGTTATGAAGTGGGTACACGCACCATCGTCGATGTATTGAACGTACAGCGGAATCTTTTCTCCTCTCAGCGGGACTATCTCAACTCACGATACGGCTACATTTTGAACGGTCTCTCGCTGAAATCTGCTGCAGGTACTCTCAGCGAAGAGGATCTGCAGCGTGTCAATACCCGGTTGGAGCGCTGAGTTCTTATGTCCGGCAACACAATCGGCAAACTCTTTTCGGTGACCTCGTTTGGTGAGTCACATGGGCCTGCTATTGGTTGTATTGTGGACGGCTGTCCCCCTGGGCTTGAGTTATCCTCCAGCGATCTGCAGCCGGATCTGGACCGCCGCAAGCCGGGTACTTCTCGCCACACAACACAGCGTCGGGAGGATGACGAAGTAGAGATTCTCTCTGGTGTCTTTGAAGGCAAAACTACCGGTACGCCCATCGGCATGATCATCCGCAACACGGACCAGCGATCCAAGGACTATTCTGAGATTATGGACCGATTTCGTCCCGGGCATGCTGACTATACCTATAATCAAAAGTTTGGATTCCGTGACTACCGTGGCGGTGGCCGCTCCTCTGCCCGTGAGACTGCCATGCGGGTGGCGTCGGGAGGGATCGCCAAGAAATATCTGCGAGAGCGCTATGGCATCGAGATCCGGGGCTATCTGGCCCAACTCGGTCCCCTGAAACCAGAGAAGTTCGACTGGAATCAAGTGGAAAAGAACCTATTTTTTTCACCCGATGTGGATCAGGTGCCGGAGATGGAAGCTTATATGGATGCCCTGCGCAAAGAGGGTAACTCCATCGGTGCGCGTATCAACGTAGTGGCCACCGGTTTGATGGCCGGTATCGGAGAGCCTATCTTCGATCGACTGGATGCGGATCTGGCACATGCCCTGATGAGTATCAATGCAGTCAAAGGGGTGGAGATCGGTGACGGTTTTCTCTGCGTGGAGCAGAAGGGGACCGAACACCGGGACGAGATGACACCAGAGGGTTTTCTCAGCAATCATGCGGGTGGTGTGCTGGGAGGAATCTCCAGTGGCCAGGATTTGGTCGCGAGCATTGCCCTTAAACCAACCTCCAGTTTACGCTTACCGGGACATACGGTGAATCGTGAGGGTGCTCCGGTCGAAGTCGTTACTCAGGGACGCCACGATCCCTGTGTTGGTATCCGTGCCACACCCATCGCCGAAGCCATGATGGCGATCGTGGTGATGGACCATGTGTTACGCAATCGTGGTCAGAATATGGATGTCAACTCAGGTCTGACAGATCTCGGTTCAGAATAGGGATGCCATACTGGCGTCTTTCGGGATTCTATCTCTTCTATTTCGCCTCCCTGGGCGCCTTGCTGCCATTTTGGGGACTCTACCTACAGGATAGGGGCTTCACGCCGGTTGAGATCGGTGAGTTGATGGCGGTGATCATGATCACTAAGTTGATTGCGCCCAATATCTGGGGTTGGATCGCCGATCATACAGGCCTGCGCATGCCCATCGTCCGGATGGCCTCACTATTCTCCATTGTCTGTTTTGTCGGTGTTTTCTATGCTGAGGGTTTCTGGCTGCTGGCCTTAGTCATGATGCTCTTCAGCTTCTTCTGGAACGCTTCCCTGCCTCAATTTGAAGCGGTCACAATGAGTCATCTCAAAGATCGTATCCAACACTACAGTCGCATCCGGCTTTGGGGTTCCATTGGCTTTATCCTGACAGTCACTGTACTGGGTTACCTGCTTGACGAAATGGGGGTGGACCTAGTACCGAAAATGGTCCTGCTGATCTACGTCGGTATCTTTATCAGTAGCCTACTGGTGCCGGAGAAGCGGGCCGTTATGCCGAGCCAACATCAGGGCTCGATCATGCAGGTGCTGAGACGCAAAGATGTCGTCGCCTTCCTGTTGGTCAGCTTTTTAATGCAGGCTAGTCACAGTGCCTACTACGCCTTCTACTCGATATATATGGAAGGATTCGGTTATTCAAGCAGCACGATTGGTGAGCTTTGGGCGCTGGGCGTGATAGCAGAGGTATTGATCTTCCTGGTCATGCATCGCCTGCTTCATCGCTGGGGTGCCCGGCAGGTATTGATCGTCAGTCTGGCGATTGCTGTGGTGCGTTGGATTCTGGTGGGTATCGCGCCAGAAAATCTGCCGCTGGTCCTGTTGGCGCAGGTGATGCACGCAGCAACATTCGGTACCTTTCATGCTGCCGCAATACACTTGGTGCACCATTATTTTGTTGGTCGACACCAGGGTAGGGGGCAAGCGCTATACAGTAGTATCAGTTTTGGCGCGGGTGGCGCCTTTGGCAGTCTGTTGAGTGGGTATTTCTGGACAGGTATTGGCCCGGCGGCTACCTATGGTGTTGCTGCAGTCTATGCTTTGTTAGCGGTTTTGATTGCTTGGCGATGGGTCGATCGGGAGGTTGGACTGAAGCCGGCTTGACACGGCCGTCAGAGCGCAGTACCTTGCGCACCGTTGCTGCGCTGCAGCAATTCATATCTACTTTATACTACAACTCCGGAGCTTCTCAATGGCCATTGAACGCACTTTCTCTATCATCAAACCCGATGCTGTGGCAAAGAACGTAATCGGTCAGATCTATGGCCGTTTCGAGGAGGCCGGGTTGAAAATCGTGGCGTCGAGGATGCTCCATCTTAGCCGTGAACAGGCAGGTGACTTCTACGCGGTACACAAGGAACGTCCTTTCTACAATGATCTGATCGATTTCATGACCTCCGGTCCTGTCATGGTGCAGGTGTTGGAAGGTGAAAACGCCATCGCGAGAAATCGTGAAATCATGGGCGCCACCAATCCGCAGGAAGCTGCACCTGGCACCATCAGAGCCGATTTTGCCCAGACAGTGGACGAGAATGCAGTGCATGGTTCCGATGGACCCGATACCGCAAAGGCCGAGATCGCATTCTTCTTTCCTGAGGGTGTCTGCGAACGCACTCGCTAAGGAAGCTCTGAACGAATCCATCGATTGAGGGATAATGGTGCACATTCTAGGCCAATCATTATATAGACCCCATGAAGCAAACGACTTTCGC
>JAHXHT010000155.1 GCA_025656435.1 Candidatus Thiodiazotropha sp. (ex Gloverina cf. vestifex)
GATTCGGGAACGCTTGTAATACCTATTTTTACTAATCATTTCTGAAGCTTAGCACCTGTTAATAGATGCTTAACTTCCTAAGACCCTTCTTTATTTAAGACTGATAGCCAGAAATCCCAGGATTACCATCCACACCGACCAACTTGGGTGTGTTGAGTTTTTTAATCTTCACTGTTTTCTGGTCTCTCAGGTAAGTTGCCACGGTATCCCAGATTGGCTCTCCCGGTGCTTTGGAACCAACAGTAGCCCATCCAGAGACAACGTAGTTTTTATCCGCCTCGATCTTGGTACCGTCATCCAATGTCATGTTTGTAATTCGCTTACCGAAGCTCGAACCGGGTTCACAAACGTAGTCCAGTCCACCTACCCGTACCATATCGCCACCCTGCTGGTAGTAGGGATCTTTGTTGAAGAGATTATCGCTAACATCCTCGAGGATCGCCTTGATCTCACTACCCTTCATCTCTCTGCGATAGGTTTCAGGGTAGGTGATGCAGGTCTGGTCCATGACGTTGTCCATGGTGATCTTCTGGCCCGGCAATACAGTGGTACCCCAGCGGAATCCGGGTGAGAGAGAGATCTGCGCATCATTGACGGTGGTCAGGGCATCGCAGATTACCTGGTCGAAGGTACCGTTAAAGTTACCACGGCGATAGAGGGTCTCCTCGGCCACCGCCAACTCCTCGTTGAGCTTATCCTGATAAGGTGCACGCACCCCATCGATATAGCTCTGCATCTCCTTGTCTGCCGGTAGCAGGTTAGAGAATATCGGTAGCAGACGGTAGCGGAAATCACGTACTTTGCCACCCTTCACATCGAGATCCATAACACCGAGAAACTTGCCGTTGGAACCGGCGTTGGTGACCAGCGTCTTGCCACCGGCATTCTTCACAACTGTAGGCGCAGGCATGCCGTCGTGGGTATGACCACCGAAGATCACATCGATACCGGAGACCCGTGAGGCCATCTTCAAGTCCACATCCATACCGTTGTGGGAGAGAACGATAACCACATCCGGCTTTTCGTTTTCACGCACAGTATCCACCACGCCCTGCATCAACTCGTCCTGAATACCGAAGGTCCAGTCTGGAATAAATCGTTGTGGATTGGCGATCGGTGTGTAGGGGAAGGCCTGGCCAATAACCGCCACCCGGGCGCCACCCACGATCTTCATCACGTAGGGCTTGAAAGCGTTTCCGTTATCCTCATCAAAACCATCGAAATCAGGAAACTTGTAATCGAACAGGGCCTCTTCCCGCACCATCACGTTCTGTGCGACAAAGTCCCCTTTGAAATCAGCCACATTGGAGATCACCTCTTCATCGAGATAAGTAAACTCCCAGTGACCGGTCATCACATCGACGCCCAGCTTGTTGCAGGCACCGACCATGTCTTTACCACGGGTCCAGTAGGCAGTGCCTGAACCCTGCCAGGTATCACCGCCATCGAGCAGCAAACTGTTGCCCGGACCACGATCATCACGGAGACGCTGTACCAGTGTCTGCAGATGGGCAAAACCGCCAACCTTGCCATACTTACCGGCGGCGCTATTGAAATCGAGGTAGGTGAAAGCATGGGATTCGATGCCGCCCGATTCAATGCCAAAATGTTTTAGCAGATTGTCACCCACCAGATGGGGCGCTTTATTGAAAGCGTAGTCGAGACCCAGGTTGACATTGGGTTCGCGAAAATAGATCGGATTGAGCTGGGCGTGCGTATCGGTTAGGTGTAACAGTGAAACATTACCGAACTTGGGAACCTCATAGAGATCGGCAGGCTGGCGTACTGCAGCAAAGACTGATGCAGGCATCATACCGGCCGCGCCGGCGAGCCCCATCAGACGAAGAAATTCACGTCGCGAAATACTCATTGTCTCTCATCCTCCGGTATATGGATGCTGTTTCTTATTGAATGCACGCCTTATAGATGCAGTTGTTTATTGACGTGCTGAATACAGTTTGCCTATTGTCAGGCTTCATGCCTGCCAATGACGCTCGTGGCTCATCAGTATAGAAGTGGATGGAGGTAGAATCACCCTGTTAGCCGAGGTGTTTCACGTTCATCTCGACTCCAGTCGCTGCCGCTGAAAAAAATGGCCGGCTGCACTGCAGGAAGGCGCCTGTCTTAATCAACTACCTCTCCCACCATCCAACCGGCCCTGTTCAGCGCCTCATCCTCTATACCGATTACAGAGGCCAACAAGTCATCCCCAACCACCTGCTCCGGGCTTCTATCGGGGAGGCTCTATTATGTAACCCACTGTTGTGATTTAAAATTCCGAGATACTGGACAGTAAATTATGGTTTTCCATAATCCTGTTCAAGGGTAAGCATCATACGCATGAGATGGGAGAGTGAATCCGCCTGCATCTTCTCCATGACCCGGGAACGATGCGCTTCCACGGTAGACAGAGTGATACCCAGCTTTTCCGAGATATTCTTATTGCGCATACCACCGATGACCAAATCCAGCACTTCGCGCTCTCTCGGTGTGAGCTGGCTGAGATGCTCGTGGATCTCTGACTGACGCGAAGCCTCACCCCGCCGCTCCGCATCCATTTCGATCGCACGATGCACACTGTCGAGCAGGATCTGGTCGCGAAACGGTTTTTCGATAAAGTCGACTACCCCCGCCTGCACGGCACGAACTGCCATCGGTACATCACCGTGGCCGGTGATGATGATGACCGGCGGGTGGATCGGATTTTCAGCCAGCTTCTCCTGCATATCGAGCCCACTCATGCCGGGCATACGAATATCCACCACCAGACATCCCGGCAGACGCTCGTCGAATTTTTCCAGATAGTCGAGTGCCGAGGGATAACAGATGACAGGCAGCCCAACCGACTCGAGCAGTAATTTCAGTGCATTGCGCACCTCTTCGTCATCATCCACGACAAAGACCGTCGGTGTCGTCTGATCCATGCTCAGCTGGCCTCCAATAAGGGTAGATAAAAGGTGAACTCGGCGCCTTCTTGATAGGCGGGATTGACTACCAGTTTACCACCGTGAGCGCCAATGATCCCGTGACTGATGGAGAGCCCTAGCCCCATACCCTGGGATTTGCTGGTAACGAAGGGATCAAATAGCGTGTCGGCCACTTCAGGCTTGATGCCTGGTCCGTTATCTCTGACCCATACTTCGATCCTCTGCTCACCGAGCCGACGGGTGTGGATGCTCAGCTTACGCTCATCCTGTTGATTCTCCTGCAAGGCCTCTATGGCATTCCGAGCCAGATTGAGTATCACCTGTTCGATCTGTATCGGCTGTACCGAGATCTTCGGGAGATCCCTATCAAGCACTAGTTCGAGGGTGACGTTAGCACGCCTAATCTCCGGTCTGATCAGTACCACAACTGCATTCACCAAATTGTTGATGTTAACCTCAGCGCGTTCCAGGGGCTCCTTCCTGACAAACCGCCGCAGTTGCCGAATGATCTCCCCTGCCCTATCTGCCTGACCTGCGATGCGCTCCATCACATCGATACACACATCAAGATTTGAGCTATTGGACTCCAGCAAGCGAATACTCGCCTGGGCATTGGTGGATATCGCTGTCAGTGGCTGATTCAGTTCATGGGCGATACCTGAGGCCATCTCACCCAAGGTACTGAGCCGCCCGACACGCGCAAGCTCCACCTGATGCTGACGTGAATCCTCTTCCGCCTTTTTACGGCGGGTGGTATCACGAAACACCACTACGCTACCCACGGTCTTACCGTTTTCATCCCAGATAGGCGTACTGCTGTACTCCACGGGGAAGCTGTTGCCATCCTTGCGCCAAAAGACATCATCCGAGATATACCTCGCCTGACTGTCACGAAATGTCTGATAGACCGGACACTCTTCAGCCCGATGGGGAGAACCGTCGGCATGCGTATGGTGGAGGATTTCATGCTGATTGAATCCAATAACCTCATCGGCCGCCCAACCTGTGATGCGCTCCGCAGCTCTGTTGAAAAACGTCGAGCGCCCGCGTAAATCAACCCCATAAATACCATCAGCCACAGAGTCGAGAATCAGTTCATGCTGCTGCTCCAACCGGTTCTTGGCCTTGTGCAGTTCCTGATTGAGTCGCATCACCCAGAACGTCATAAAGAGCATGAACAGAAGCACCAGCAGACCACCCATGAGCCAATAGCGATAACGATCAATGGCATCGGAGAGGGTGAACTTGCCGAGATTCTGATAGGGCGGTAGTTTCAACTCCAGAAACAGATCGTGTACCGGCTGATAATCGAGTGGGATGGTCCAGCCCGCATACTTCCCCGCCAGTGCAGCCGTATGGTCGTGGGGCATCTGTAACAACGCCACCGCCACCTGTTGCGCCAAGGTGTCTGCCGTGTGCGCCACCTTACTGAAGGGCCACTCAGGATAGAGCCGGGTACTGAGGGCAAAAGGGAACTCCGGTTCCTGCCTCGGGTTGATGATGTGGAAATCATTAATATCGATCGTGCCGGCAGAGGCCATACGCTCCAAAATATCCGTACGCACGGTGCCCACATCCACCTCACCCTGCAAAACGGACATCACTACCAGATCATGGATGCCACCAAACTCGAGTGACTTGAGATCCCGATAGGGATCGATACCGCTATCGAGCATCTCGCGCATGGCCATCTGGAATCCACCCAGAGAGGTGGAGTAGACCGCCATAAAACTGTGGTCTCTCAGGTCTTCCAGCGTATTGATCTCCGGGTGATCCTTGCGGGTAAAAATCACCCCACCGAAGATCTTGTAGGGCACATCGTTCCGTCGATTGTAGAGGGTGGCAATACGTGAGACACGATATTTCACCTCCAGATTGACGTAGATACCCGGATTGACCAGCACAAAATCCACTTCCCCGGCATCGACCACGGGATTCACTTCATCAAACTTCAGCGGCCGAATGGTAAATCGGTGCCCCGGAATGATGGCTGAAAGATAGTCGGCCGTGGGTCCCCACATAGCGCGGGTGACCACATCGCCACGATGACTCAGCACGCCGATTCGGACCTCCTCGTCGGCCCATGATGGCGATAGTACGGGAAGCAGCAGCATGATGAGCAATAACTGCCCGACATGCCTGAAAACTAGCCTTGAGCGCTTCATCCAGTAGAGGTTATTGGAAACAACTGCCCCTTACAAGACAGAATATGGTTGCTACTTCTACTATAGAAAGACTTTGGCGGTTTCGGATAAAAAGCGCATTACCAATACCATAAAATTCAATAAAACCAGCCAGACCACGGCAGTAACAGACCCAGTATTATGCTTTTTACCGGTACGATGCAGGCCGAACTGACTGTGCCTTCAAACTTCTGCCGCAGGCTGTGGTGCGGCTGAGCCACACCCTGCCAGCAAATAGTGTTAACCACGACTGATATGTTCGATACAGGCCTCGATACACTGCTTGTTCATAAGAATCTTTTTATGTCCCAGTCGATCGGTAGTTAGCAGTTCAGCCTTGGGCACGATCTCCATCAGTTTTTGTACGTGCTTGTAGGGAACTTCCAGATCCTGTCTATCGTGAATCAGCAGCAGGTCACTCTCCACCTGTTTGATAGTATTCACCGGTGACAATTGCGACCATTCCCAGGGGGTTTCAAACGCTGATCGCCATGGAAGGCTGAAAGCCGAGGCGATTAGTCCCCGATAGGCGTAGGCGCGGTTGTATGGCCGTAATTGTGACTGTTA
>JAHXHT010000156.1 GCA_025656435.1 Candidatus Thiodiazotropha sp. (ex Gloverina cf. vestifex)
GTTGTTTGCTTCATGGGGTCTATATAATGATTGGCCTAGAATGTGCACCATTATCCCTCAATCGATGGATTCGTTCAGAGCTTCCTTAGAGATCGGAACTGGACGATAACCTGGATTTTCCGGGTGTATTGACTATCAACGACTAGGGGCATTCGTCAGGCTCATTATTTGTGATGTCCTGACCAGCTCCCGCTGTGGTTGACTCCTCACTAATCACTGCAGCTGCAGGGTGTTCCCACAGCCCAAGCACATCACGCATAACCCGTTCAAGGGCGACATCGCTGAGTATTGGAGGCCGGTTGTTATTTTCACTCATGTGGCTTGACCGCGTGGTAAATCACTGTTGATTTAACATCGGTAACGGTTGCCGGGAGGGTTTCTTGAGCCGCTTTTTTGAGGTTCAGCCGAATCTGTGAACCTTGTTCTTGGGGATGGGAATTAAGCGGTAAGTTTGCTGTCGAGATGTGGCTGAATGCGTCTCAGCATGGCATGGTGAACTTTGATGCCGCCAGCGATCACGTTGCCGGTTTCCAAGAATTTTTCACCGCCTGCGATATCGGTGACCATTCCCCCCGCCTCTCTGACCAGTAGTGCCCCTGCGGCGAAATCCCACTCACTCAGACCGAGCTCCCAGAAGCCGTCTGTTATGCCTGAAGCCACATAGGCGAAATCGAGGGCAGCCGAGCCTGGACGTCGCACACCAGCAGTATCCTGAATCAGATCTTTCAACATGCCCATGTAGTTTTCCATGAATCGGAAATCGCGGTAGGGCAGGCCGGTACCGAGCAGGGCGCCATCCAGGGTTTTACGGTTGGAGACCCGGATCTTTCTATCATTGACGAGTGCGCCTTCACCACGGCTGGCGGTGTACATCTCTTCTTTGATGGGGTCGTAGACCACGCCGATTTCCAACCGGCCTTTGACCTTCAATGCAATGGAGACGGCAAACTGGGGCAGGCCATGCAGGAAATTGGTGGTGCCGTCGAGGGGGTCAATAATCCACTGGTATTCATTACCGTCATGGGTGCCGCTCTCCTCGGCCAGTATGGCGTGGTGCGGATATTTATCCCGCAAAACAGCGATGATGGCGGCTTCGGCGTTGCGGTCGACTTCAGTGACGAAATCGTTCTTACCCTTATCAGCGATGGTCAAACGATCGACCCGGTTGAAATTACGGGTGATGACACGCCCAGCCTCACGGGCGGCACGTACAGCTATGGTTACCATCGGATTCATGGGCGCCGAGGATACAGCATGTGAGGGTGGCGATAAACCGTTTTGTCCATGGTTAGTTTCCCGCTACTGGAGATCGATGCTGTAAATGGCCTAATAAACATGTAGGCTTGCGCACCATGCTGAACAACATCCGAATCGTGCTGGTCGACACCAGTCACCCTGGCAACATCGGTGCGGCTGCCCGAGCCATGAAGAATATGTGTCTTGGCCAGATGCATCTTGTGACACCCCATCACTACCCCAGTGAAGAGGCAACCTCCCGGGCTTCAGGGGCCGATGATCTGCTTGCTAATGCCAGAGTGCATAGTTCACTGGATGAGGCGCTGACAGGCTGTCGTTTAGTCGTAGGGACTAGTGCCCGGTCCAGAACGATCTCCTGGCCGGTACTCTCTCCACGAAATGCAGCAGCCAAGCTGATTGATGAGGCTGCGCTTGGTGAAGTGGCCCTGGTCTTTGGCCGAGAAAAATCGGGGCTGAGCAACAGCGAGCTGGATCGATGTAATTTTCTGGTACATATACCCACCAATGAGGCATACAGTTCGTTGAATCTGGGTGCCGCTGTGCAGGTATTAAGCTATGAGATTTATCTGGCTTCGATGCTGGAGCTAACTAGCCCGAGTGAAATACCACAAGATCTGGCAACGGCGGAGATGATGCAGGGTTTTCATGAGCATCTGGCTCAGGCTCTGGATGATGTGGGTTTTACCGATCCCAGGCAGTCGGAAAGGCTGTTGCGTCGTCTTCGCAGCTTGTTCCAGCGCGCCCGTCCCGATAAGGACGAAATCAACATTCTGCGGGGGATTCTCAGCGCCATGCAGGGTGGGAAATCGATGCGTCGCTGAGGCAGATTGGTATTTTCCATGAATACCCTAGTAATTTGAGTGGGATCGTGGATAATTTGCCACCCTCGTGCCACTATATTTTGAATAGACATCTTAGGGCCTGTTAACACTAAATCCAATGCGCCCTGTTGAGCCTGAAAAAGCGCCAATCAAGGCGCGAGGAGAGAAGTTTGGTTGTTCCAAATGAGCGACGAGCAACGCCGAGTGGTGCTTTTTCAGGCTCAACCCGAAGGGCTGGGGCTGTTTTTGCACCCAGCGGCGTTATCATTCGCTCATGTAGCCGAGCTACACCACGCTCATTCTGCCTTGCTGGGCACAAAAGCAGCCCCAGCAGGGCGTACCCCAAGGGCACTTCCTTCGGGGCGTATTGGATTAGTGTTAACAGGCCCTAGGGGGATCCCCGAGTCAGGTATGCTGTTGGAAAATACACCAGACAAAAAGGTCTCCCGTTGGAAGGAGGATATCCAAAGTGTTTTCGAGCGCGATCCTGCCGCGCGCAATACATTTGAAATATTGATCTCCTATCCGGGCGTTCACGCCATTATTTTCCACCGTCTTTCTCACAAGCTATGGAATTTTGGCCTGAAAACCATCGCACGCCTGTTCTCCAATCTCGGGCGATGGCTTACAGGCATCGAAATACACCCCGGCGCAGTCATTGGCAGACGTTTTTTTATCGATCACGGTATGGGCGTCGTGATTGGTGAAACGGCAGTTATCGGTGATGACTGCACGCTCTATCATGGCGTAACGCTTGGCGGTACCAGCTGGGAGAAGGGGAAACGCCACCCAACCCTTTCAAATAATGTGGTAGTCGGTGCAGGTGCAAAGGTTCTCGGACCGATTCTTATTGGTGAAGGTGCAAGGATCGGCTCCAATTCCGTGGTGGTGAAGGACGTCCCGGCTGGCGCCACTGTCGTGGGTGTGCCAGGCAAGCTGATTACCGCCAGGCAGCAGGAAGAAAGCGGGCATAGGGAGGCGATCGCCAAAAAGATCGGTTTCGATGCCTACGGGGCCACCAAAGATGCACCAGATCCGGTTGCGCAGGCGATCAACTGCATGCTCGATCATATGCACGTGATGGATAGCAAAATGCAGTCGATGTGCGAGGCGCTCAAGCGTTTGGGTGTGGAAGAGACAGATGAGGAACTGCCGGCATTGGAGTCCTGTGAAATCATCTCGACGGCAGAGGAGCTGCAGAAAATTGAAGAGCAGATAACCGGGGAAGAGAAAACCTCTGAATAAAAGGGGTGTCGAAATCTTGACTATTTTAGTTGGGAAAGTATATTGGCGCATGAAGATATACAGGGAGCCGATAACGTGAAGCTTACCACAAAAGGTCGATATGCCGTGACGGCCATGCTGGATCTGGCACTTCACTATGGAGAGGGTCCAATCACACTGGCAGATATTGCCCAACGACAGGGAATTTCTCTTTCCTATCTTGAACAGCTGTTTTCTCGCTTGAGAAGACAGTCTCTGGTTGCCAGTGTCAGAGGTCCTGGCGGCGGTTATAGCTTGGGAAAAGAGGCCAGAGAGATTTTTATTGGCGAGGTCATTTCGGCTGTCGATGAAAATATGGATACGACCAAATGTCATGGTGCCCATAACTGCCAGAACAATGAGCGTTGTCTGACACACGATCTCTGGTCGGATCTGAGCAACCAGATATATACCTACCTTAATAATATCAGTCTGCAGGATTTGATGGACCGCAAGGCGGTTCGTGAGGTGGCCGACCGCCAGGAACATGGTGATGTCGACGCATCCCTGGTTGATCAGCTTGGAACGCCTGCAGGTGTGTGATTGATAATGAATTTCGGAGTTTGAGATGAAGTTACCGATCTATATGGACTACTCGGCGACCACGCCGGTTGATCC
The DNA here is from genome assembly GCA_025656435.1 of Candidatus Thiodiazotropha sp. (ex Gloverina cf. vestifex). Lineage (GTDB taxonomy): Bacteria > Pseudomonadota > Gammaproteobacteria > Chromatiales > Chromatiaceae > Thiodiazotropha. The sequence continues at coordinate 3,960 of JAHXHT010000156.1, forward strand.
ACGCGTCGCGGAGTTGATGTGCAGTCACCTGACTCCGGACGGCTGTTTCGGTAACCCAGCCTCACGTTCTCATGCCTTTGGCTGGGAAGCGGATGAAGCTGTCACGCGGGCGCGCAAGCAGGTCGCTGAGTTGGTCAATGCAGACCCGAAGGAGATCGTTTGGACCTCGGGCGCCACAGAGTCGGATAATCTGGCAATCAAGGGTGCGGCGCAGTTTTACGTCAAAAAAGGCCGCCACATCGTTACCTGCAAGACAGAGCACAAGGCGGTACTTGATACTTGCAGACAACTCGAGCGCGAAGGCTACGAGATCACCTACCTGGAGCCTGAACCCACTGGTTTGATCGACCTGGGGAAGCTGGAAGCTGCATTGCGCGATGACACTATCCTGGTTTCCATCATGCACGTGAATAACGAAATCGGCGTGATCCAGGACATCGAGGCCATCGGTGAGATGACCCGCGCGCGGAAGATTCTGTTTCATGTGGATGCGGCGCAGAGTGCCGGTAAGGTCCCCATCGATCTGGTGAATTTGAAGGTCGATATGATGTCCTTCTCCGCACACAAGATTTATGGGCCCAAGGGTATAGGCGCACTCTATGTGCAACGTAAACCCAGGGTTCGTCTTGAGGCACAGATGCATGGCGGCGGGCATGAGCGCGGGATGCGATCAGGTACCCTGCCGACCCATCAGATTGTCGGTATGGGAGAAGCTTTCCGCCTCGCAGGCGAAGAGATGTCTGCAGAAAATGAGCGGGTACTCATTCTGCGTAATCGTCTGTGGGACGGTATCAGCGACATGGAGGAGGTCTATCTCAATGGGGACGAGAATCAGCGGGTAGCCGGCAATCTCAATGTCAGCTTCGCCTTTGTCGAGGGTGAATCGCTGATCATGGCACTTAAGGATCTGGCGGTCTCGTCGGGTTCTGCCTGTACCTCCGCCAGTCTCGAGCCCAGCTATGTACTCAGGGCTCTGGGGCGAGAGGATGAGTTGGCGCACAGCTCCATCCGCTTTACGCTGGGCCGGTTTTCCGCCACTGAAGAGATGGACTATGCCATCGACAAGATTCGTACAGAGGTACAACGGCTGCGAGAGCTGTCCCCCCTCTGGGAGATGTTCAAAGACGGTATCGATCTGAAATCGATCCAATGGGCAGCGCACTGAGCGCTTCAACTGAGGTTTAAGATTATGGCATACAGCGACAAGGTCCTGGACCATTATGAGAATCCCCGTAATGTCGGTACATTCGATAACGAAGATACATCCGTCGGTACCGGCATGGTTGGCGCACCCGCCTGTGGTGATGTGATGCGTCTGCAGATCAAGGTCAGTGATGCAGGCGTTATTGAAGATGCCCGCTTCAAGACTTATGGGTGTGGCTCAGCGATTGCATCCAGCAGCCTCCTCACCGAATGGGTCAAGGGAAAAACCCTGGATGAGGCCCAGCAGATCAAGAATTCAGAGATCGCCGAAGAACTTGCACTGCCGCCCGTCAAGGTGCACTGTTCGGTGCTGGCGGAAGATGCCATCAAGGCAGCAATCAAAGACTATGCTGAAAAGCGGCCAAAATAGCCACATGGGTTGGCTAAACCTCGTACGCTGATCGCCATGGAAGGCTGAAAGCCGAGGCGATTAGTCCCCGATAGGCGTAGGCGCGGTTGTATGGCCGTAATTGTGACTGTTA
>JAHXHT010000157.1 GCA_025656435.1 Candidatus Thiodiazotropha sp. (ex Gloverina cf. vestifex)
GGTCGGGGCATAACGGCTGTCGCGTTGGCGAGTCGATTTTGGGGACTCGGATGTCCCAAAATCTTTCACGAGGTAGCGACACGCTTGATTGGTCTATAATTCCCAATTAGTAAGTCCAACTGCTCCTGCCTGAGTCTCGCGGAAGCTTGGGAAGGACGACATACCCAGAAGGAATCTTTAGAAACCTGTTTCTCTGTCGAAGAGGGCTTCAGTGCATGCTCAATGACAAGAGAAAACCATCCTTAACTGGAGGCATGCTTATGTCGGGGGCAATGGATCTACTACTCGTCGAAGACGACGAGATGTTAGGTGATGGCGTTCAGACCGTCTTACAACGCCGTGGCCTGGGTATAGACTGGGTGCGTGACGGGATCTCCGCCATGCAGTCGCTAAAATCCTACCGTTATGATGTTCTAGTGCTTGATTTGAATATTCCCTGGCTCTCGGGATTGGAGGTGCTGGCGCGCCTGCGGGAGGAGGGGAACCAAATTCCGGTGCTGGTGCTGACTGCACGCTCCGAAGTGGTGGACCGGGTGGCCGCGCTGGATAGTGGGGCGGACGACTATGTGGTCAAGCCCTTCGATATCGATGAACTTTGTGCACGTATCCGTGCGCTGCATCGGCGGCACCATGGACAGGAGCAACTCTGTTTGCAGCATGGGGATCTGATTCTCGATCCTGCTGCCCGCACAGTGATGGTCCAGAATAACAATGTTTCTCTATCGGCCAAGGAGTTCGATATTTTGCAGGCGCTGATGGAGAACATGGGACGGGTGATGTCGCGTCAGAAGCTCAATGAGACCGTCTACTGTCTCGATGATGAGGTGGAAAGCAACGCTATCGAAGTCCATATCCACCATCTGCGCAAAAAGCTGGGTGAGCATCCCATCCGGACGGTACGGGGCGTCGGCTACGTGGTTGAGAAAGAACGGGCCATATGACCTATTCCCGTTCTATTCGATTCCGACTGCTGGTGATGATCCTGCTGTCGGTGCTGCTGCTATGGTCGGCGGTGCTTGGTTTTACCTGGAGGCAAACCAGTCGAGATATTAACCAGGTTTATGATGCGGAACTCGCTCAGGTGGCGAAGCTGTTGGCTGTCACCACAGCACATGAAGCGGAAGAGCATGATCTAGACGACTATGAAGCTGACTTGAGTGAGGCTGGATACGATTTCCCGCTGATTTTTCAGATTTGGAGTCAACACAACAACCATTTGAGCATAAAAGGGCCGGAGGCACCGGACCAGCCCCTGTCCCCATCGACTGAAGACGGTTACTCGGATAATCATTTCAATGGCGCCGACTGGCGTATCTATACCTTGAACCTGGAGAATCATGGGTTTCGTGTTCAGGTCGCCCGTGCCCGTGCCCGTGCGGCGATGGATCAGATGGTCAGCGATTTTGTCATCGATGTGCTCAAGCCGTTGCTGCTCGCGCTGCCGCTCTTCGGCATGTTGTGGTACATCGTTCATCGTGGGCTTGCACCGTTGAGGCATGTTTCACGTCTGATTGCAGAGCGGGATTATTCACACCTCAATCCGGTCACTGTGGCGCATATTCCGGAAGAGAGTTCCCGCCTTGTGGAAGAGATCAATGCACTATTAGACCGGTTGAAGAATTCTATTGAGCGGAATAGCCGGTTTACCGCCGATGTAGCCCACGAGCTGCGCACACCAATTGCCGGCATGCTGGTGCAACTCCAGTCCAGTGATTCAAGTCTTACTGAAGATGAACGACAGCAGATTATTGATAAGGTCACCGCCAGTCTCAAGCGACTGAGTCATGTTGTCAATCAATTGCTGACACTGGCCTCGATTGAGCCGGAAAAGTTACGTCAGTCATTCGAACCCATCGAGTTGAGGGCATTGGCAACTGAAGTGATATCCGAACACTCTCCCGTTGCTATCGATAAACACATAGAGCTTGAATTAGACGCCATTGAACCGGTAGAACTCTACGGAAATAAACAACTGATAGGTATTCTGATCGGTAACTTGCTGCAAAACGCCATTAAATTCACACCCGAAAAGGGAAATATCAAAGTACATCTCGCAAATGTCACCAATGGTGTGATGTTGAGCGTTGAAGACTCAGGCCCAGGTATTCCTGATGATAAAAAAGCTTGGGTATTTGAGCGGCTTAACCGGGTGCCTAGTGGTGGCGGCAGCGGCCTTGGTCTCTCCATCGTTAAAGAGATTTGTAAACTTCACCGTGCATCCATCACTTTAAGTGACAGAGTCGATGCTTCAGGTTTAATTGTGAACCTGTTCCTGCCGAATTAAGCGAATCTTAAGTCCTGTCTGATACCTTCAAGATTAGCCGTCAATCCGTTTCATCTCCAGGGATTTGGCCAGATACCACCTGGCGGCTACCTCACACTACCGATTTGCATTGACGGGGGATAATTATGAGAAACAGAGGCAGGGCTGGGTTGGAAAAAACACTTTTTATCACTTGTTTATCCATCATGTTCTTATTGCCAGGTTTGGTCTTTGCAGATCGGGATGGACAGAGAAGTGGTACGGGTCTATTTAGTATCGACTCCGCCAAATGGGATGCGCGAAAATCCAAACTGGAAGTCAAGGGTGGTGGGACACGCGGCGCGACAGTAACTGTCTTCAATGCGGATACTGCAGCCTTGGTCGGTGACGATACCGTTGATCGAAAAGGCTGGAAAGTAGAGTTAAGGAATCCATCCAGCGTACCCTGCCGGGTTTCTGCCGTGCAGTCTGATGGTCAGTCTGCGGAGCGCAATGTTCGCAACGCACCGTCTGATTGCGATGCTGGAAACGGTGGTGGGAATACTCCCCCTGTCGCTAATGCAAATGGACCCTATAGCGGTACGACTGGCATTGCAGTGAGCTTCAGTAGTGCCGGTTCCAGTGATACGGAAGGCACCCTTGCCTCCTATGCCTGGGACTTCGGTGATGGCGACACCAGCAACGAAGCGAATCCAAGTCATGCCTATGCAACCGCAGGCACTTACACGGTATCTCTGACTGTAGAGGATGAAGGTGGTCTCACTGACAGTGATTCAACGACTGCCACGATTGAGGATGATCAACCGCCACCACCTGTCCCAGATGTTTCCATCAACTCCACCAGTCAGAATGGTGTACCTGGAGCGCCGGTACATGAGCAGCCATTGATCAATACGAGTGGCTACAGAGTGTTTGCAGTCAATGATCTGGGTATGCATTGTGGTGATTTCGATACCCGTATCTCAAGTATTTTGCCTCCGTTTAATGTCCTGCATGCAATGGTTATTGAGCGTGGTGAGGAGCCTAATATTCTGGGTCGTGCCGATGGTGCCGAGGTTTACTATTCGGCAGCATCCAACCCTGAAGATCCGATCCTGTCTGGTATTAACTCCAATGGCAACGGTCCGGTCTATTCTAGTATGATCAATGGCGCCGTCTTCAAAACCAACTTCTGGGACGTGGCTCGCCAGGCTTATGCGCCGTTCTATCCGGCTGAACCGTTCTTTGCGGGTGGCGTGCTATCCCTTTTCTATCCTGACGGTCCGGTGGAAGGGATTCTTGATCTGGGCCTTCCCATGCCTAACGTCGAGCTTTTCTATCTCACCGATCCTGGCAATTTGCAAGCGGATCAGCAGAACATGCCGGGTCGCTTTGATCCTTACATTGAAAATGCCGAAGAGAAGTTCGAGGCATATGTGGTGGATCAGCCGTTCTTTATCAACTTCCCGTTTGGCTATGTCTCCGAAGGTGTCAACTGGTTTGAAGCTCCGGGCATTCCGATCAGTGCATTTGATGATTTTGGTCGGGAAAATCCATGGCCACTCTATCGTGTTCAAGCCAAGGTAAATGGTACGACAGTGGCTTCGGTTGATACGGTAGTGCCGATCTCAGGTGAAGCTAATTGCGGTGCCTGCCATGGTTCATCATTCGATGGTGGTAATGGTCTAGCAACAGGCAGCCTGACAGATGTAGCCTCATCGTTATCTGATCCTTTGCACGGCCTGGTGCCGGATGAAGTGAGCAAGGAGTATGCAGCGGATATCAACCTTGTTCGACTGCATGACCAGAAGCATGGTACCGACCTGGAGAACAACACGCCTGTGGTCTGTCAGCAGTGTCACTACACACCTGCGCTGGATCTGGCTCAACTTGGCCCACTGGAAGGTCCTGTAGGTTCGACAGCGAATGGACGTATGCAGCAGAGTGTGAAGAGTATGTCCAATGTCATGCACAGCCATCATGGCAGTCTGACAGGTGACAATGGTGATCCCATCTTCCCTGTGATGCCGGCTGCGATAAAGGATGATCTCGGTATTGTTACCAACCATGTTGAACGTAGGGAGGCGCTTGAAGAGACCTGCTACCAATGTCACCCAGGACGCCGTACGGATTGTCTCCGTGGCGCCATGGCTAACGGTGGTATGCTCTGTCAGGACTGCCATGGCGACATGGAACAGGTTGGTAGCGATTTTACCAATAATGTCACGCCGGATACGGCCGGTGTTTTCATCCTGGATCAAGGCTCTTTCTACACCAGTCCTACGCAACTTCGAGTGCCTTGGGCGAATGAGCCGGGTTGCGGTTCATGCCATACCGGTGATGCGATGGACAATATGGTGGGTGCACCTCAGACCGTAACCAACCATCACGATGCTGACGGTAATGATGACAACATTCGTCTCTTTCAGGCATTCCGGAGCGATGATCCAAAAGCGACACCTATCGTTCCCACGAACAAACGTTTCGCAGAGAATGTCATAGAAGCGGATAATCCAACCGTAACGGGTCCGGATGATGAACGTATCGGTAATCCCATGCTCTATCGAGTCAGTACGGGTCACGAGGGTGTCTTCTGTGAAGCATGCCACGGTTCGACTCATGGTATCTGGCCGAATAAGAACGACCTTGCTAATGACAATGTGGCAGCAGGTCAGCTACAGGGTCATAAAGGTACGATCATAGAATGCAGTACCTGTCATGAGGGCGATTTGGGTAATACCCTGGGTGGTCCGCATGGTATGCATCCGGTAGGTGTCACTGAGTTTGCCGGTGGTGGTCATGCGGATCTTGTTGAAAGGAACGCTGATCAGTGTAGGACATGTCATGGTGTAGACGGCTTAGGTACCGTGCTATCACGTATGGCAACCGATCGCGTGCTTGAGTGTGATGACAGGACCAGCTTCTGCCCCGATGGAAACAGTACTGATTTTCCAAAAGGATATACGGTTGGTTGTGTTGAGTGTCATGAAAATGAACTCTAACTAATTATCAGTTTAGTTCCCCTATCCGCGTGCGGAAACGCACGCGGTTTTTTTTGGAATGAATAAATTGAGCCGTGCTTTTTGTATTGAGAATTAGCAATTCAAAAAGGTAAGGTGAAGTAAGATTATGAATGCCAAGTCTTTGGTAGAAATATAAAGCGGCTGAGTGGGAGAGATTCCGATTTGTTAATAAGATGTTTACTTAAGACGCTGTGAAAGAAGTCTTTCATACTCGGCTTTTAAGGCCCTGATAGGTTCAAGTTGCTGCCGGTTGATTCTCACAATCGCTGATCGCCATGGAAGGCTGAAAGCCGAGGCGATTAGTCCCCGATAGGCGTAGGCGCGGTTGTATGGCCGTAATTGTGACTGTT
>JAHXHT010000158.1 GCA_025656435.1 Candidatus Thiodiazotropha sp. (ex Gloverina cf. vestifex)
TGCACTGTTTTTCTTCGCTCATGGCAGTTTTGAAGCAAGCGAGAGGAAACGTTCGCTGACAAACGATTCGTTCAGAGCTTCCCTAACGGTCACAATTACGGCCATACAACCGCGCCTACGTCTATCGGGGACTAATCGCCTCGGCTTTCAGCCTTCCATGGCGATCAGCGGTAGATATCCCGGTAGGCGCTATATATGGATGCAGTCAGTACCGGCAGAACAACCAGCAGACCCAACCCGAAAGGTATGGATCCGATGATCATGATCACAATCGCAACCACACCATAGATTGTAAGGGGTAAAAGATTCTTCAACGATCCCATGAAACTCAACTTCATGGCAGTTAGCGCATTGACATCATCCAGAATCACCAGCGCAGGAGCAAAGATACAGGCCATCATCACCGGGATGAAAAGCAGGAATGCCACCAGAATCGAAATGATAAAACCCGGTGTCATGAACATCATTGCCATAGCTTCAGGATCCTGTGCCGCCATGGCCCCTAGACCGACAGAGCCGAGAAAGAACAACATGATGGCGCCACCGACCAGCAACATCAGCAGGAAGTAGAACACCCCGACCAGGACAAGCTGTCCTGCATTGTTGGAGAAGCCGGCAAACAGATGGGAGATGGCAAAATCATCCCCCTGATCCTGTTCATAGCAGCCGTACATCAAACCGGCGGTGATCACGGGTGTCATCAGATTGACGGCGATTGCACCCACCAACGGCACAATGCTGATAACCATGGCCAATATAAACCAGATGGCCAACGGCACAATGCTGATAACCATGGCCAATATAAACCAGATGACCAACACCAGGATCCACGCTATCGGCGCTTCCTTGAAGTGCCACCACCCCTTGGCGATCCATGCCCAGCCATGACTGGCCGGTACGCCATGCGGGCCATCCATCTCACCATCCATGGGCTCAACCAAGTCGGCCTCTGGCGCACTATAGGGATTGGCTTCCTCTTCTTTTTCCTCCTCAGCATCAGTCCCCATCCCAGCCTGCCGGGTCTGGGCGGCAAGAAACTTCGATGCGACGATGCCGCAATCCTGGCAGATACCAAGCTCCATACTTCTCGAGCCACATTTGGGGCAGCGATCTGCCGCCAACTGCGAGGGATCCAGAACCTCTGTCGTATCACCGCCGCCGTTGTCGATAGGCTCGAGGGCCAGTTCCCTGGCTGTAGGTACCGCTGGTTCGGGTTCAGGTGCGGGAGGCTTCGGGCCCAATTCAACCACCATACCGAGGTGCTGGAGTACAGCCAGATATTTTTCCGCCTTTTCCAGTTCAAGACCTTTTTTCAGGACAACAGATTTGGCGCCCCGGATCAGCTTCTCGGCTTTGGCCCTCTCCAGCTTGAATTTTTCACTGAAGCGCTCAATGACCCGCTCCGCATCCGTATCGGGCGACAACTCACCGGTAAAGACCACTTGATAACTCTCAGACATCTGCCTTATCTCCATTCAACACCAACACAACAGGCACGTTACGCCACTAAATCCACATATATTTCGGCATTATTCCATTGATCTTGAATCGGGGCGAGTCATCTCGATTTGAAATGGGGTCAAATCGAGTCCTGCACGATGCCATCCAGCATCTCAATGATCGCATCAGTTGCCGCTTTGGCATCACCCGCCAATAAGGGGAGACGGTAGGCGACATTGACCTTCTGCGGCTCTGTCTCAGTCACATAGACAGCGATAGTAAAGGGGCAGATCACGATATTCTCCGGTGCGGCCTGGGACATTTTGTGGGAGATCAGCGCACTGCAGAACTCCACCGACTCCGCCTTACTGAAGACCTGAGAAAACCCCAAGTCCGGACCGATACGATTGAGCATCTCGCTAACGTGTAGGGTCCCACTGACCAACATCCCCCGGTCGATAATGGCCATTTTTATGTTCTCGATCACATCCTCGAAGGTCTCCTCAGAGGTGTAGAGACTGACCGGGGATGGCTTGCTGGGTGGCTCACCTCCCGCCATCGCCGGGCCAAAACCCATGCCCGCCAGAATAAGCCATAGTGTTAGAAACCCTCTCATCACATTCTCCCGAATCCTTATTTCATGTCTTTTCGACGTAACTGTAACAAGATGATACCACCCAATATCAACAGTGGAGGCAGCAGAAACCAGCCACTGTCAGGTTGCCTCAATGCTGTGTAATAGCCGGAAATTCGCAGTGTGCATCCAGGCTCAAGGCCTGCGGTCTCCGCCGGACTCATGAAGGCAATATCGTTCACCCGAAGACTATCGCCATCCGCTTCGGTAATAAACCCCAATTGTTGCAGGCGACCTTCACCACTCACTGAAGAAAGTGCCAGCAGCACGTCACGCAACTGCCGTGAACCGTCATCCTGTTCCACCTCCACCTGCAACCTGATGGCATCATCCGTCGAAAGATGCTGCAGATGGGATTCAACAGCCACTGCAGGCTGAATATCATAGGCGGGAAACAGTTGGTCCCGCCAGAAATCGGGACGGAAAAGGGAAAAGGCAATCACCAGCAGTAACACGGTCTCCCACCAGCGGTTACGGATCATTAACCAACCCTGGGTTGCCGAGACGAACAGCAGGATGGCGATGAGACCCTGTCCTGCAACCTGAATAAAATCAACCACACTCTCGACGTCGATCAGCAGCAGCTCCGTATTAAATATGAACATGAACGGCAGAATGGCGGTTCGAATATCGTAATAGAAGGACTGAAGCCCGGTACGAATCGGGTCACCGCCGGAGATGCCCGCCGCCGCATAGGCGGCCAGCCCAACCGGCGGCGTATCATCGGCCAGAATACCGAAATAGAAGACGAACATATGTACCGCCACCAGAGGTATCTCCAACCCGTGGGAGGCCGAAAGCTGCACGATGACCGGCGCCATCAGGGTAGAGACAACAATGTAGTTGGCGGTGGTAGGCAGACCCATGCCGAGGATCATGCAGATAATGGCAGTCAGCAGCAGCATGAGAAACACCGAGCCCAATGACAGGGTCTCGATCAACTCACCCAATACCTGCCCGATACCTGTGAGACTCACGGTACCGACCACGATACCGGCAGTCGCCGTGGCCACACCGATGCCGATCATGTTGCGGGCACCGTTTTCCAACCCTTTCACAAGCGAGAGAAAACCCTGCCACAACCCCGCTGTCACCCGCTGACCGGCGAACAGGGCGCGAAGCCCCTCCTGGGTCAGCTGAATGAATATCATCAAGCAGATGGCATAGAACACCGCAGTGGCCGGTGAGAGCCTCAACAGCATCAGGCACCACACCAGCACCAGTATCGGCAGTAAATAGTGGAGTCCGCCCAGCAGGGCTTCCTGGGGGCTGAGCGACTCGGCAGACTCCCGCTCCTTTTGACGAAGACCACATCGCACTTCACAAAAGATCAGCAACACATAGAGTGCAATGATAAGGCCACTGTTGAGATAGAAGGCAAGATCACCAAATAGCCGGTTCACACCATCGATGAGCAGATATGCCAGAAGAAAAAATGTCGCTGTACCGGCAAGTGTCAATCCCCAGCTTAATAACCGCTGTCGCTGGCTGATCTTGTGTTGGCGCTGCGTTCCCTGCATACCGGACTTAATCGCCTCCAAATGCACCAGGTACATCAATGCGATGTAGCTCAGCACCGCAGGCAAAAAAGCGTGTTTGATCACTTCCAAGTAGGAGAGATTGAGATACTCCACCATCAGAAAGGCCGCCGCTCCCATGACCGGCGGCATGATCTGTCCGTTGGTGGAGGCAGCCACCTCGATAGCACCCGACTTCTCCGCAGAGAACCCAACCTTCTTCATCAAAGGAATGGTGAATGTACCGGTCGTGACCACATTGGCGATGGATGAACCGGACACCATGCCGGTCAGGCCTGAAGCGAGAACACCCGCCTTGGCAGGTCCGCCACGCATGTGCCCCACCAGGGAATAGGCAACTCGAATGAAATAGTGACCGCCGCCCGCCTGCTCCAGCAGACTGCCGAAGAGAACAAAAAGAAACACAAAACCCGCCGAGACACCGACAGCCACCCCGAAGACACCTTCGGTGGAAAGCCACTGATGCGAGGCAAGACGCTGCAGAGAGGCACCCTTATGCGCCAGCAGGTCCGGTAGCCAGGGGCCGGCCAAGAAGTAGATGAGAAAACAACCGGCAATCACTGTCAGCGGCCAGCCTAGCGCCCGCCTGGTAGCCTCCAGTAATAACAAAACACCAGCTACGGCGACTGTCACATCCAGCGTCGTCGGCGCACCGGCCCGGTCGGCGAGTTGTTCATAAAAAAGATAAAGGTATGCCGCACAAAAGGTGGCCAGCAAGGCAAGCAACCAATCGATCCATGGGATGACATGAACGATGACACCCCGCTTGCGCGGGAAGGAGAGATAGACCAGAAAAATTGCAAAGGCGAGATGAATCGAACGGATCTCGGTATCGTTGAAAACCCCGATACCCCACACAAAAGGTAGTGGCGACGCCACCCAGAGCTGAAATAACGCCCACACCAAGGCAGTCCCCAACAGAAAAGACTTCGCCCAACCCGTGGGTTGACGACCGCCATACTCACTGGCTTCGATCACTTCAAGCTGGGAAGGTCCGACTGACTGATTCATCGCAGGTTCGCCACGTTTTTTACACTCGTGTTAAGTATCGTTATGAGTGGGTTATGTTAGAATTTGCCGTTTGTTCACATCGAACTTTAGGATTTCCCAACTCATGCGCAACAAACACTTTCTCGCTACTCTAACATTTTGTCTCCTCGCCGTAATCACCTCGCCCCTAATAGCCGAGGAGAACACATGGAAACATGAAGTCGAGGCTGGCCTGAATGGTTCAACCGGCAATTCCGAATCGATGAATCTGCATGCGGGCTATAGTGCTTCCTACAAAGATGAAGCGGACGCCTGGAAATTCGTCACCGCTTACGACAAAGCGAAAAGTGACGGCGTGGAATCGAGAAACCAGTTCTTCGCAGACCTGCTTAAGGATTGGTTCTGGCAGGACAGCCCCTGGTTCGCTTTCGCCCAGGGCCGATACGACTGGGATGAATTCAAAGACTGGGACTACCGTCTGTCAGCCTCCGGTGGCGCAGGTTACGAATTCCTGAAAAACGATGCCTGGTACGTGGTTGGCCGCTTCGGTCTCGGCGGCAACAAAACCTATGGCGATGCGGATGAGGAGTTCACACCGGAAGCCATTTTGGGCCTGGATGCGGCCTGGACGATCTCCGAGCGTGAATCCGCCAATTTCAAAACCACCTTCTATCCCAGCCTGGAAGACAGCAGCGAGTACCGCAACATCACCACCTTTGACTGGAAAATGAGCATCAGTGACAAGGGCAACCTGGCCATGAAGATCGGCCTGATCAATGAGTACGATTCACTGGTCGCCCCCGGCATCGACAAGAATGACTTCAAATACAACTTGTCTCTTGTCTGGGGTCTTTAACCATCCACACTAACAATCGAATGTAGGGTGCGGCTCTGCCGTACCTAGGGAAGCTCTGAACGAATCGTTTGTCAGCGAACGTTTCCTCTCGCTTGCTTCAAAACTGCCATGAGCGAAGAAAAACAGTGCATT
>JAHXHT010000159.1 GCA_025656435.1 Candidatus Thiodiazotropha sp. (ex Gloverina cf. vestifex)
ACAGTCACAATTACGGCCATACAACCGCGCCTACGCCTATCGGGGACTAATCGCCTCGGCTTTCAGCCTTCCATGGCGATCAGCGATCGAGTTGTTGGCGGCCCTAATCTCAAGCCTGCTTTTTTTCCTTGTGGGACTACCGGCAGTTGATTTCCTCACCTATGAAGGGGAAACCCATCTCCTGCAGCAGGATTCCCTGGCCTCGCACCTGGAGTTTGCTCGTGGTGAGGCGATCAGACAGGAACTGACTGTGACCGTCTGCCCTTCAAGAGACAACCGCAACTGCCTGGTGCGCGGTGACTGGCGGGAAGGTTGGATAATATTTACCGATACCGAGGGTCTACCGCTACACGTCAGTGTCGGTGACAAGATGCTGCACAATCAGAAAAGTGCTGATGGGGCACAGCCATTCCTCGCACAAATGCATGTCGTCCAGTACCAGTCAGACGGCTCCATCCGCCTCAACTGACATATTCACTCATTCAACAATTGAATTGAATAGGCTTTGATGAGCCACTCACCAATCGGTATGTACAAATCCCCACTCAGGGTGATCTACCCGTTCATAGGTATGGGCACCAAAGGCATCCCGCTGAGCCTGAATCAGATTTTGTGGTAAGCGACCGGTACGGTAGCTATCGAAATAGTTGAGGCAGGCACCCATAACCGGGATCGGGATACCACTCGCGGCAGCAAAAGCCACGACCCGTCGCCAGGCACCCTGCAGAACCTGAAGCTGAGCGCCAAGCTCACTATCCAGCATTAAATTGGCTAGCGGAACTTCCCCGCTAAAGGCCTGCCTGATCGGGTCCAGCAGACGCGCTCGAATTATACAGCCGCCCTTCCAGATACGTGCTGTCTCGGAGAGATCGACCGACCATTGATATCGCTCTGAGGCACTGCGAATCAGGTCCATGCCCTGTGCATAGGCAGTGATCCGCGAGGCATAGATCGCTCCGTGCAGATCGGCCAACAACGCTTGAGGATCCGGTACCGCCGTCATGTCTGGTCCCTGTAACTTCTTTTCAGCAGCCATGCGCTCCGATTTTGAGGATGAAAGCACTCGGGCGTCCACAGCTGCCGCAATACCCGGTACGGCCACACCCTGTTCCAATGCTGCCTGCACCGTCCAGCGGCCGGTGCCCTTCTGTCCCGCCCGGTCCATAATCTTGCCGACAAGCGGTTCACCACTACCAGCGTCGACGACTTTCAGAACCTGAGCAGTCAGTTCAACAAGAAATGACTCCATGGGTCCCTGATTCCATTGATCGAAGATCTCAGCCATGGCCGGCTCAGCCAGTCCCAGGCCACGCTGCATCAGATCATAGACTTCTGCCAGTAGCTGCATGTCGGCGTATTCGATACCGTTATGCACCATCTTCACGAAATGCCCTGCCCCATCAGGACCCACATGGGTCACACAGGCGCCTGCTTCGGTCTGTGCCGTAATGGCCTCGAAGATCGAGTGAACCTCGGCATAAGCCTCGGCGGAACCGCCGGGCATCATTGATGGACTCTGTCTGGCACCCTCTTCACCACCGGAAATACCAACACCGACAAAGTGAAGCCCCTTGTCACGCAGTCGCTTCTCTCTTCGCTGGGTATCTTCGAACCAGGAGTTACCGCCGTCCATGATAATGTCGCCTGGCTCAAGTAAAGGCAGTAGGCGATCAATCATCTGGTCCACCGGATCACCCGCCTTGACCATCAGCAGCACTCTTCTGGGACGCTCGAGCATAGTGACAAAATTGGAGAGTTCGCTATCACCACCAAACGCCTTTCCTTCATGTTCTGCAAGGAAATCGTTGATCTTGCCGGCATTCCTATTCCAAACGGCAACAGAAAACCCCTTCTCCTCGATATTCTGCGCCAGATTGCTGCCCATGACACCGAGACCAATCAGTCCGACATGAAAAGCTTGCGAGGTATCGCTCATATGACAGCTCCTTGTTCTTCTCTAGTTTCAGGTAGCGAACGAGCCGCACCAGTGTCCATCAGCCAGTCGCCTTCGACCGCCAAGGCTGCCGGTACGCTGCGGTCATTGAGCGCCCAGCGCACGGCATCAGCCTTGTCCTCTCCCTGCACCATGACCAGGAGATGCTGGGCATCATGAATAACCCGCGGTGCGATGGTGAGGCGCTGCAGAGGGGGCTTGCTACCGATTACCGGCATGACGCGGCGTTTCTCCTCATCCAGCGCAACCGAACCGGGAAAGATCGACGCCGTATGACCATCCTCACCGATTCCCAACAACATAATGTCGATGCGTGCCGGCAGTATCGCCTCATAAGCCTGCGCAGCCTCGTCCGGGTGCTTTTCACCGCACATACGATGGACCGTCATATCCTTTGGAACTCCATTGGGAAAGAGCCTCGAAATAACCGTAAACGCATTACTCTCAGGCGCCATGGGCGGGACACAACGCTCATCGCCAAAATAGAGCGTGATCTGATGCCAGGGTATATCATTTCGTGTCGCAAGCTGCTCATAGACCGGCAACGGAGTTGAACCACCTGCGAGCATAAGATGACAGTGACCGGATTGATCCAGGACGCTATCAATCATTTGAAGAATCCACTCAGCCGCCGCATCGACGAAGGCTTCCGACTCTATGATTTTTCGCATACCGCTCATGTCTCTATCTCCCGCCATTGTCGACTATAGCGATCCATCAGCGTATCTGCTTCCACAGGTCCCTCGCTGCCTTCGGCATAAAAAACCGGCTGGCGTTTCTGTGCCCCCTCCCACGCCTGGAGTATCGGGGTAACAAAGCGCCAGGCATATTCCACCTCATCGCGCCGGGCAAACAGGGTGACATCCCCCTTGATAGCATCCAGCAACAACCTTTCGTAGGCATCCTTGATAGGACTCTCGTAAGTTTCAGAGTAACTGAAATCCATCTCCACATTACCCACATCCATTTGGTCACCTGGCCGCTTGCTGGAGATCTTTAAGGCGATACCTGCATCGGGCTGTATGCGGATTGTAAGGATATTGGGTTCCAGACTTTGACAGACATCGTCTCGTCCGAACAGGCAGAGTGGGACAGGTCGAAATACCACCGAAATCTCAGTCACACGTTTCGACAAATGCTTACCCACGCGCATGTAAAACGGCACGCCCTGCCAACGCCAGTTGTCGATGTAGCACTTGATCGCCGCGTAGGTGGGGGTGCGGGATTTTGTATCTACATCATCCTCATCCCGATAGCCCCGGTACTGGCCGTAGATCACATGATCGAATACATCTTGTGCGTTGAACGGTCGCAGGGAACGTAATACCTCAACCCGTTTGTCACGGATGTCATCGGCAGCAAAAGAGACTGGTGGTTCCATGGCGCATAAAGAGAGCACCTGCAACAGATGGCTCTGCACCATGTCGCGCAGGACGCCTGTCTGATCGTAGAAGCGTCCCCGTCCCTCTACACCAATCGACTCAGCAGCCGTGATCTGGATGTGATCGATATATTTACGATTCCAGAGAGGCTCAAAGATCGTGTTGCCGAGACGGGCCACAAGAATATTCTGTACCGTCTCCTTACCCAGATAATGATCGATTCGATAGACCTGATTCTCCTGCAGTACCTCACCGACAATACGATTAAGATCCGTAGCGGAATCCAGATCCCTGCCATAAGGTTTCTCCATGATCACACGGGTCCATGGGGAACCTTCGCCATTGCCGGTTAAAAGACCCGTCTCCTCCAACCGATGAAGAATGACCGGAGCAGCCGATGGCGGTGTGGCAAAGTAGAATAGGCGGTTACCCTCACTGCCGATGGTTTGCTCCAGTTGCTCGAGACGCTCTCTCAGGGCGACATAACCCTCCGGGTCCTCAAAGTTACCTTCCACATAGGAGATACTCTGACTGAATTGCTGCCAGACTATCTCATCAATGGGTTGAGCTCGGGAATAGTCTGAGACTGCCTGGTGCAGGATCTCTCGAAAAGCCTCATCCGACTGTGGTGAACGACTATAGCCAACCACGGCAAACCGTTCATCCAGTGCCTTTTCCCGCACCAGGTTATACAGCGCCGGCAACAGCTTCCTGCGGGTAAGGTCCCCGGCTGCGCCGAAAATCACCAATATGCAGGGCTCCAGCCTATCCGGCTGCAGAAATAGCTCACCTGACTTGAGGCGGCTGATATTCGGTAGGTTTGATGTCATAAGGTCGTTTACCACACCGTTCGTTGTTAATATGCCCCATACTCTGCCAGAGCCTGGGGGGGGAAATCCAATACAATACGAATATTGCTGTTTTCGCACCCAATCCTGTCGCAAAAACCTTGAACAAGTCTGCCTTTCTTAAAACGGCTTAAAACCAATACAAGATTCGCGATATACTAAATTTCTGGCCTGAAAAGGCCCGGCGCTTTGAGCAGTTATGGCACCCCTACAACGATGATCGCTTGCTTTCTGCCTCGCAAAATAACGATTAGAAGACTCACAACAACGACTCAAGGATCAGGATAGTGCATAACAGCATTAAGATAGGTGTTTTCGTCGATGCGGAAAATGTCCGCTACAACGGCGGTTATCAACTCCGCTACGACATTCTACGGCTTTTTGCCACCCGCTATGGCGGCAGTCTATTAAGGCTCAACACCTATATCGCCTTTGATCAGGAGCGGGCCAAGGAAGATCCGGAATATCGGCGTCGGGCACTGACTTACCAGCAGATGGTGAGGGACTTTGGTTGGAAAGTCATCGTCAAGTATGTGAGGCGGTACACTGACAAAGAGGGCAATGTGACTACCAAGGCCAATGCCGACCTGGATATGGCTGTAGATGCCATGCTGCAGTCGGAGAAGCTCGATCTGTTATTGCTGGTAACAGGAGACGGTGATTTTCTACAGGTAGTCACCGCCCTGCAGGACCGGGGTTGCCGGGTTGAACTGCTGGGCTTCCGGAATGTCTCGCAAGAGTTACGCCGCCAAGTGGATGACTACTTTTCAGGATTTCTGATCCCCGACCTCCTTCCCATTACCTACGAACCGCGTAATGAGTGGGGGCTACCCGGTTCCTGTGTACGTGGCGTCTGTGCAAAATGGTTTCCCGAGAAGGGTTATGGTTTCTTGCGCTTTCTGAAAAAGATCGATCCCAATTTGTGGATTACCGACCCTCGTCATGAGGAGTCTCCTTATGAAAGCGTTTTTTGCCATGCCAACGAACTGGCTGATGGGGTGAACGACGAAGTATTGATGAGTCGGGACTCTGTCCTCGAGTTCTATATCGAGAAGAGCGATAAAGACGACGGAGGACTTGTGGCCAACAATGTCAGATTGGTGCCCAGCTTCGGCAACAATGGGCTCTGAAATTCTGTTATTCGAACATATCCCTGTGCCTGGTGGATGAATTTAGCTTTTCATCGGGCTTCACTGCCATCCCGTAACTCCCTCTCCCCCAGGGAGAGGGTTGGGGTGAGGGGATTGGAATGCTAACACTTTGATTATTGTGCCACCCTCATCCTGTCCTTCTCCCTAAGGAAGCTCTGAACGAATCCATCGATTGAGGGATAATGGTGCACATTCTAGGCCAATCATTATATAGACCCCATGAAGCAAACA
>JAHXHT010000160.1 GCA_025656435.1 Candidatus Thiodiazotropha sp. (ex Gloverina cf. vestifex)
TGGAAGGCTGAAAGCCGAGGCGATTAGTCCCCGATAGGCGTAGGCGCGTAAGAGTGTCGCTACCTCGTGAAAGATTTTGGGACATCCGAGCCCCCAAAATCTTTCACGAGGTAGCGACACTCTTACATTATCTGAATCCTCTCAATTAGACAGTATCTCTACACCACTCCCTGGCACTTCATACTGAACAGCAGATTGGCCTCCCTGCTTCCTTCTATCTTCAGTCTAGTGAGAAGACCTGAACTCTCCCTGAAAAATCCAGGCTGAACTACTGCCCACTGAGAGAAACCGTGATACGAAGCCCACCGAGATCAGGCGAACGATCAAATTCAATGCCGCCGCCATAGAGCTTGGCGATGTCCATGGCAATAGAGAGACCCAAACCATGGCCCTCGACACTCTCATCGAGCCGGCTGCCACGCTGCGCCAGGGCTGACAACTGGTGATCAGAAAGCACCTCACCATCATCTTCCACACGAATGAGGATCATCGAATCACCGGCGATTGTTATCCGAATCTGGTCAGTTGCCCATTTGAATGCGTTATCCAATAGATTTCCAATCAGCTCGAACATATCCTCCCGGTCACCGAACAGGG
Source organism: Candidatus Thiodiazotropha sp. (ex Gloverina cf. vestifex) (assembly GCA_025656435.1). Lineage (GTDB taxonomy): Bacteria > Pseudomonadota > Gammaproteobacteria > Chromatiales > Chromatiaceae > Thiodiazotropha. Next base: position 598 of record JAHXHT010000160.1, read on the forward strand.
TCAGTTCTTTTTCTATCTGCTGCTCAACCTCAATGTCGCGATCCTGATGTATCTGTTTCACCACGGCGATCAAATCACTCAAATCCCGATGGGGATCGAAACGCTGGCTAGGTACTCCCATACCTGCCATACGTGCACGCTTCAGTTCTCTGAAGATCAACAGCTGAATACGCCCTGCCTGTGCGGCGGCCTGCCCACCTTCACCCTGTTCCTCCTGCTCTGACAGTCGATCAAAGAAGCGAATCAGCAGATTCAGCGGGCCCTTCAGCGCATGAGCCAGATTACCCAATGCATTGCGTGATCGCTCGTTACGTTGCGTCAGCAGGCTGAGTAGATGGTTTACCTCCTGCACCAGCGGCCTGATTTCCGTGGGCACATCTTCACTGATCTTCTGCCCACCTGTCTCAACAAGCTGCTTGATCTCCTGCCGAAGTGGCTCCAGCCGTCGGAAAGAGCGACGCACTACCCAGTGTTGCAAAAACAGCAGCAGAGCCAGCCCAACCAGAGAGAGCAGCGCAAAGTTGAGGAGAAACTGCCCTCTCTGTTGCTCTATCGGGGTAACATCCTCAGCCACTGCGATTGTCAGCTCAATACTCTGCTTGCTGAAACCGCTGGCACGAACCAGGAGCTTCTGCCCATTCGGGCCGTCGAGATGGAATCGCCGCTGCTCACCCGTGGTGAGTTGCGGTATCTCCAGCTTGAAATCCCACAGAGAACGGGAGACCGTCTCACGACCCTGCTGGGTTCGAATCACAAAGTAGTGGCCTGAAAAGGGTTGCATATAGACCTGGTTGATTCGGGCGGGACGAATTTTGAATTTGTGGGGCGTGATCATCAGAGAACCCAGCAGGACCTCCGCATCACGCTCCAGTCTGGAGGCGATAAAATCCTCCGTCATCGATTGCAGGAACCGGCTTCCCATGAGCCAGAGGACCAGCATCAACAGGACCAGACTCAAGGCCAGACCCAGGTGCAGCCGCTTTTCGAGGGAGTTAACCTGAAACACCGACATAGAGGTAGCCCTGTCCCCGCCGGGTTTCAATAGCCCCTTTGCCCAATTTTTCCCGCAGACGACGGATGTAGACCTCGATCAGATTGCTGTCCCGATCAAAGTCCTGCTCGTAGACGTGTTCTGTGAGACGGGTTTTCGAGAGTATCTTTCCCTTGTTGAGCATGAAATAGCGCAACAGCCGAAACTCAGTTCCGGTCAGATCAAAACTTTCACCCGAGGGTATAATCACCTGTTGCAGACCCTCGTCGAGCTTAAGTCCACCCGACTCTAGCATCTGCCCGACCACTTCATGGCTGCGTCGAACCAACGCCTGCAAGCGAGCAATCAACTCCTCAACATGAAAGGGTTTACCCAGATAGTCGTCAGCACCGGCCTTGAAACCGGCCACTTTCTCATGCCAGGCATCCCTGGCGGTCAGGATGATGACCGGTGTGCGGTTCCCGCTTGAGCGCCATTGGCCGAGCACCTCCAGTCCAGGCTTCTCGGGCAGGCCGAGATCCAGCACGATCAAATCGTAGCTGATCTCGTTGCCCATGAACTCCCCGTCTCTTCCGTTTTCCGCCAGATCGACAGCGTAGCCATGCTGCTCCAGATCCGTCTTCAAAGACCGGGAGAGCAACGGGTCATCTTCCACCAACAACAGTCGCAAGTCTCAATCCTCCAACTCACGTTCGACCAATTCTCCCGTCACCGCATCGATCTTGATTTCCCAGACCATACCTTCTTTGTCCAGCAGCTCGATCTCGTAAATCATGCGGTCATCGTCCTCTTCCAGTTCCACCTCAAGCACACTTCCTGGCTGTACAGTCTGAACCTGCTCAAGAATGGCCTCCAGAGGCTGAATCTTACCCCCAGCTACCAATCGTCTGGCCTCCAGGTAATTATCGTCAGCCAACACGACGCTGACCAGTAGCAGTCCGAGAGAAAAAATGACTGTGGCAGTACGCTTCATCAGAAAATCCGCTAATCAGTCATCCCAGCGGCCGATACCGGGGATCCGTATCTCATCATCATCATACGAGCCCTGCATGGCCCGGGTATGGCAACTGTCGCAGTTCGAAAAAGCAATCTTCTCACCTTTTTTCACCAGTATACGGGGGGGTATCTCTCTGTGCTCATGACGAAAAAAGGCTGTCTCGGTGATGCGATCGGTCTCAGGAGTATACCGCATGGACCACATCACCTTATTGGCAATCTCACGATTCACTTTGCCGGCGGAATTGTTGGTGAGGTAATCCAGAATCTGCTGACCATCCTGATCGGAAAGCTCCGCATTCTCACCAAAGTGGTCATCCAGACCAGACATGATCTGCTCCCATGAGCCGGCCGGCAGAAAACCGGGTTGAAAAGGGAAATGACAACTCCCGCACTCTTCTGTGTAGAAACCGCTCTCCTCTGTCTTGAATGCTATAGCGTCGTCATGCTTGAACCATTTACTGAAAAATCCCTCTTCATGTTCCGACTCATATTCACGCTCATCCTCGCCACGATCGGCAAAAACCAGACCGGCACCCACCAACATCGTGACCGATAATGGTACGACCCATAAAATTGTTCTCTTCTTCATCAGATACGCTCCCAATATTCCACTCATTACTGTTGCTGCATGTAAACAAGAAAATCGCCCTTCTCCTGAGGGGTGCACTCGCGCCCCAGCGTCCACTTGCAGTTACGTTTAAACCATTTCTCAATTTTCGCCTCATCGGTCAGCCGCTTCGGATTGGCGGAAGGCGCAATCGGCTTGATCTTCTTACCCGTCTTGGCATGCTTGCCGACCTGGGTCAGATCACTGGTATGACAGTCGCTGCAACTTTTCTCTTTCCCATTTTTGGGATGTTTGCTGACCTGCTTCCAACGTATTTCACCCTGTGCTGCGGAGAAATCACTGCCTCCCATCTGCTGATAGCTATCAAGCAGTGTCTCTACAGGCCCGGCCTGAACCAAGAGAGGCAGTACCAGGCATAGCCCCATAACGAATCTCAAATTAGTCATCCTTCAACTCTCCCATCGGTTATCTTTGTACATAGCCTAATCACAGGTTCTGAACTCAAGCTGAAAATCATCATCATGCCCGCTTTGTACCTGTGAACATGGAACGCACAAGATTTTCCTTGTGCACCAGTGACTCGAAGATCACCCCGCCCACATGAACGACAACCAGCAGTAGTGTGAAATTGGCGAAGAACTCATGCAGCTCCTCAAACCACTCGCTGCCGTAGCCAAAATTCAACGAGAACATATCTGACAGCGGCCCCATGCCGACAGCACCATAGGCCAGCATGCCGGTAAACGTGGTGATCAATAGGGACAGCAGTAACGCGACGATCATTGCGCCTCCTGCCGGATTGTGGCCGATATAGCGCTTAGCCCTCAGCGTTGTCAGATCCTTTAAATAGCCAATCACCGTAGACGGTGCTTTGACAAAATCAGTGAAACGGGCGTATCGAGGGCCGATCAGTCCCCAGAATAGTCGGAACAGCAGCAGACCTGCGATCAGATAACCAGCATATCTATGCAGCGTCATCCAGTCATCTTCAGTAACCCAAGTTATCAAAAAGGCGCCCACCAGCATCCAGTGGAACAGTCTCACTAGAGGGTCCCAGACATTGATTTCTGATTGTTTTCCCATTGAATATCTCCCAATCGTTCAGTCATGCACTGAAGATTGGCAGATGAAAATGAAAACAAACTGAATCAGGAAGTTTGTTTTATGGGAGGGTATGAGCAAACTCAGGTAAAGGATGATATCGTAAAAAGGAAATCAGTGGTGATCACACTGTTTGCCAAGGAACTCTGGTACCACTTCACTAAAAAAGTCTTCATCCCTAAAGTAGGCGTTGAGCAGGATCATACGTTTGCAAAACCTCACCATCAGATATGGCTTTGTTTCAAAACGGTTACAGGCTGGATAACCAATGAAACTTTTTTCTACTCCTGTCGAAATCATTCTGATACCTATCTTCTGCATACTGTTTCCCAATTGAGATATACACATACAAGGAAACTTCAGGACGTATAGTGCAATACCGAAGAGGATTTACGTAAGCAAAAAATAGCCCAGGCCTGAGTAAAGCGCACCATTAGTAGTGCATTTGCAGTTGCCATGCCAGCATCGCCGGCGATTCACGGCTTTCCTTTAACCACCGAACTTATCACTGGAGAGAGATATGGAGATACAACAGATGCAGTCACCGACAAACATAATTTATAAGATTTCCACTTTTGCAGGACTATTATTTTTTACTTGGTATTTTCGTAATTACCGCATTCTGGTCTACAAGTTATTTTTTTTAGCTGGCTGTTTTAATCACTCTAATTACCAGAATTACTACCCACTAATGTAATCAAGAAGGAGTATTTGTTGGGGAAAATGTGATCTCTAATTCATGCCTATTCTTGAATATTCATTTGATGGAATAACGATTGATTAAAAGGCGCGGCGATTTTATCGCGTCCTTTTTTTGAACGAATTGTTATGAGTTCAACTTGCATTTTAAGGGGGTCCGTGATGATTAAGAATACGATAGATTATCATTTGTCACCGACCCCTTTCTTGAATTCTGCACGTAGGTACCAAGCAAATCGGCCACCTACTCCATCTGCTTTCTTATCTTTAGCTCCGTTTTGTCTTGTGAAGACGATATATACATCCTCCAGTAATTTTGAACAACACCATATGTATCAAACATTCAATTGTTTATTCCATGTTTTATTAATTTAAATAACTTATTTCAATAAATGACGTTAATGGATTTGTTTGTCGTAAAAAACAACTCGTTATTGCCATCATCATTAATGTCTTGATAATCAAGACTGTTTTTTGGAACAAGCGTGTCGCTACCTCGTGAAAGATTTTGGGACATCCGAGTCCCCAAAATCGACTCGCCAACGCGACAGCCGTTATGCCCCGACC
>JAHXHT010000161.1 GCA_025656435.1 Candidatus Thiodiazotropha sp. (ex Gloverina cf. vestifex)
TCGTGGCGGACGCAGGACGGTCGGGGCATAACGGCTGTCGCGTTGGCGACTCGGATGTCCCAAAATCTTTCACGAGGTAGCGACACGCTTGCCTTCTTTACTTGGGAGAATAATGCCTCCCGTGTACGAAAACCACCCAGACTTAGTAAGCGTTCATAGTAATGAGTCTATCTTTTTCCCTTCTTTATGATTGAGATTCATAAATACTCAGACAGAGAAAAAGCAAACGTGAACGACGTGAAGCCAGGGATCAGGCGCTACTTCGATATACCAAGCAGCGGCAAAGAAACCTGTTGGCCAAGCCGGGGTGTCATGAATTCATTGTTGTTCTTGATCATATGAAGGCGGGGTTCAATGTTGCAAAGATATTTCGCAGTGCAGAGGTACTTGGGGCCCGCGAAGTTCATCTCATTGACATCGGTCCATTCGACCCTGCCGCTGGAAAAGGTGGGTTCAAGAAAGTCCCTGCACGATTCTTCAAATGTTTTGCTGAAAGCTATGCCGATTTAGTAGACAGAGGATATGAGGTTTTTACGCTGAATGCGGAATGTGAGCGCGTGCTGACAACAAGTGTGTTACCTGCAAAGTCGGCCTTCGTCTTGGGTCATGAGGAATGGGGGCACAGTTTTCAGCCGGAGGATTTCCCGGATATCAGTTGTCTCTCGATCCCGCAATTTGGTCAGATAGAGAGCCTGAACGTCTCTGTGGCTGCTTCGGTGGTGATGTATGAATATGTCAGGCAGGTGGTAGATGGGGTGTGAGGCTCTAACCTGAGATTACATCAGGTCCTTCCCCACAAACAACTCATGCGGCCGATATGGCGTAATCTGTGGCTAATAGCGAATTTTGAATCTCTCTGTGATGATTAATGAGAGAATGATGCCTGCAGCTACAGGTAATAGAAGTAGCCAGATCATGGTTCGTCTCCTCATTGCGTCATGAAGGCGTCCATTCCAGGGTCAGCTTGTTATCAAGTGTTATTAATCAATATACAGGGCATTCTGGGCAATAAAATCCTTTTTAAACTGTGATGGTTGTCCCACTATTCGCCAGAAAGCCATTTCTGCCCTAAAAAAGATAGGACTGGGAGGGTTTCAGTATCTATCAGATATCGAAAGATATGCCGCTTTTCCTCGGGCGCTAGAATATCCCCGTGAAGGTAAGCACGGCGATGATGACCAAAAAAACCACCAGAGAACGCCATATGAGGGCCATTGCGGATTGTGGTAAGTGGCTGTAGTCCTGCAGGGCTTCATTCGATTCGTCGAGCAGAGTGGTGAGCCGCATAGCTCCCCCGCCAGTGCAGATGAGTGTGCCACTGTTGCTGTCACTGAATTCATCAAAGCGCCGACCCTGGAAGCTTCTCCAGCCGTAGAGCGCATCCTCAAAGCTGCCGGCGATGGCATAACAGACAGCGGTTACCCTGGCGGGCAGCCAGTCCAGGATGACAACCAGTTGTTTTGCATTGAGGTAGAAATCCAAGTCACGGTTGGCATATTCCAGCTGTGGTAATCGAGTGGATAGGCGGTAGAGTAAAGCGCCCATGGGACCAAGCAGCAAAAACCAGAAAAGCACCGCAAAGATTCTCTGGTTGGCCTGAAAAAGTGTGCCCTCAGCCACTGCCTGGGAAAGTGCGGGTTCGCTGGTCGGCGGTTCATCACCGATGATCTCCCGTGCAATCTCTTTGATAGATTCGTCGTCACCATCTTCGACAGCCCTGGTATAGGCATCGATACGATTGTCGGGGTCGTCAGGGCCTAATGTGTAGAGCAGAACCAGGCCGGCGAATACCACCCCCAGTAGACCAAATATCGTGTTTGCGAATAGTTGCTGAGCTATCCCGGCTAACAGCAGAGGGGGGAGCAGTAGTGTCACAACCCTCATAATTCCCTGGCGCATCCACGCGGCACTATCTTGCTGTGCAAGCCACTGGCTAAAGCGATCCAGCCAGCGCATTTGCCGCAGGTGCTGATGATCGAGTAAAAAACGTTCTGCTATCAGGCAGATAAGAATAACCATGAGACTCATCGGGTGAGTGTCGGGTAAATGGTGAAAACTTTCAAGCCGATCGTGACTGATTCGAGCCTGTAATTAGGTTGGATGCGAATATCTAGCACTTTTGCTCTACACCACGCTGGATGGGTCGCTTTCCAAGGATGCAATGTATCGAGGCCAGTCAAACAGGGGACCCGGGTCCGTTTTGCGGTCAGGGGCGATGGAAGCATGGCCGGTAATCCGTTTTTTATCGATAGCCGGATAGTGAGTGATAATAGTTTGCGTTGCTTGGGCCAGCGTGACGTATTGATCATCAGTGAAGGGCATATCGTCAGATCCTTCCAGTTCTATGCCGATTGAGAAGTCGTTACATTGCTCACGACCACAGTAGTTTGAGATACCCGCATGCCAGGCGCGTTGATTGAGGGGGACATATTGAATCAGCTGACCATCGCGACGTATCAGTAGGTGACAGGATACCTTCAGCTTGTGTATCTCCCGGAAATAGGGATGGGCATCGGGATCGAGGCGATTCATAAAAAGATCCTCGATCCAGGGACCGCCGAACTCCCCTGGTGGCAGACTGATACTATGTATCACCAATAGGTCGATTTGTGAGCTGGCAGGACGGTCATCCCTGTTTTCACACAGGTGGAGTTCTGCCTCGTCGAGCAGGATGCCCCTCTGTTGAGTCAAGCTGTCTGCCGCTTGCGTTTGAGGCCCTTGAGGACCATGTCGGTATAACTGACGATCCCCACTACCTCGCCATTTTCAACTACCGGTGCCCGTGAAAGGTCAAAGCGGCTGAAAATTCTGGCACAGTAGCGAATGTCCATATCCGGCGATACCGTGAAAGCGGGTTTGGTCATGATTTCATAGATGTTGACCCTTTCAGGCGCCCGGTCGACTGCCAGTACTTGGCGGGCAATATCAGACAGCATGACCAAACCGAACTCATCATCCGGATTGCGTTTCTTCACAATGAGACATTTTGTCTCCACATGAAGCATATTTTTTCCCAATGCGGTCTCCACAGTATCCATACCGTCGACCATGTCGAAATCGGGTTTCATGACATCCCTGACCCGAATCACTTGTTCTTCGCTCATAATTCCTCCTCAATGACTTGTGAGAGTGTCTGGATCTGGTGACTGACGCCTACCGCATCCTCGATGTCGATCTGAAAGGCGATGCCGCTGCCAGGTTGCTCATCAAAATGGCCGGCCTCGGCTATCTCTTCCAGTATCGTACGGCAGAGATGTTCCTCCACCAGCAGCATGAGCACGTCACGCTGGGTCTCCAGTGTCAGTCCGAAAAAGGTTTTCGACTGTTGTACGCCTTCACCCCTGGCTTGGTTTATGATTGTTGAACCGGTGGCGCCTGCAGCTCGGGCGGCCTCCAATACCTTCTCGGTGGTACTGTCCTCCACCAGGGCGATGATGAGTTTAAAGTGCATGGTTTGTACCTCGAAAAGTCATCGATTACGCTTATTAGATCGCCATTCGCTCAATTGTGCATAAGCCATGACGGATATGATGGGAAACAGGCTGGCAAAGCCTATCAGGCCAAAGCCGTCCAATAAGGGGTTGCGACCGGGGATATTGCTCGATAGCCCCAGGCCGAGAGCAGCGACCAGGGGTACGGTAACGGTGGATGTGGTGACACCACCGGAGTCGTAGGCCAGCGCAATGATGGTGCGGGGTGCATATAGGGTTTGCACGGTCACCACAACGTAGCCGGTCATGATGTACCAGTGCAGCGGGGTGCCACTGATGATGCGGTAACTGCCGATGGCAATTCCTACAGCAACACCGATGGCTACCGCGATACGCAATCCCCACTGGCTGATCGCGCCACCGGAGACCTGGTTGGCCTTGATCGTCACCGCAATCAATGATGGCTCGGCAATGGTTGTCGAAAATCCGATGCTGGCGGCAAACAGATAGACCCATAAGTAGTGATGCCACTCCACTTCCTGCATATGTGGGCTGATGCCTAGAAACTCTGGAGAAGTGAGCTGGGAAGCCATCAGTTTGCCCAGAGGGAAGAGCGCAAGATCCAGTCCCTCAAGAAACAGTACAAGCCCTAGCAGCACCATAAGGAGGCCGATCAAAACCTCTTTTGGGTTTTTCAACGGCCGTCTGAGTACCAAAAACTGGAAACCGAAGAGAATACCGGCAATGGGCAGTACATCGAGCAATGTACCGGTCAGGACCTGAAGAAAATGCGTCAGCAAATCATTCATAGCAGGATGCCGTAACCCATGACAAAGATCATCGGTGTGAGGGAGGCGAATGCGATCAGCCCGAAACCATCAGTCATGGGGTTACGTCCCTTAATACTCGACGCCAGCCCCACCCCCAGTGCGGTGACTAACGGAACCGTGATGGTTGATGTGGTGACTCCGCCGGAGTCGTACGCGATGCCGATGATCTCTTCTGGGGCGAAGGCGGTCATGAGCACAACGCCCAGATACCCACTGATGATCAGATATTGTACAGGCCACCCCTTGATAATACGCAGGACACCCAGCACGATGGCGAACCCCACCGAGACGGCCACTGTGTAGCGAAGGCCGTTTGCGTAGCTATCTTGAGATTGCTGATTGTCTTCAATCATGCCCCCAGTTGCTGCGATTTTTGCTGCTTCTTCGGCGATTTTGATTAAAGCGGGTTCTGCTACCGTGGTTCCGAATCCAAGCGCAAAAGCAAACAACAGCAGCCAATTCAGGCTACCCTTGCGAGCGAAATCCCAAGCCATGCTTTCGCCAAGTGGAAATAGAGCCAGATTCAACCCCTGGATGAAGAGACTCAGGCCCAGGACGACGAGTAGTGTGCCAACCAGCAGTACGCCCAAATTGGGTATGGGTTGTTGTAGTATGAAGATCTGAAAAAAACCAATGACAGCTACAATTGGCGTTAGGTCACGGAGACTATCCAGAAGGGATGCGGCGAAGTGCCTGAGCAAGCGCATGTGATGATAGTGATTATTATCTATTGGACGCCGCAAACGATACAGCACTTGCTGTACGACATGCAACGGTAGTGGGGTAGCCTGATTGTCTGTTCTGTGTAACCCTCCTACATAGTCCATCAGTGACAATGGTTAACCCAGCGACCTAATAGGTACTGCTGGGTTAAAATCATGGGATGTTAGCTGCCCCGGGGTTGTCTAAGGAAGCTCTGAACGAATCGTTTGTCAGCGAACGTTTCCTCTCGCTTGCTTCAAACTGCCATGAGCGAAGAAAAACAGTGCATTTCACCGTTTTTTGTTCACCTGAAGGCCATTTTCCGCCCTTTCAGATGGATTTTGGGCGTACTATGCCCTCAGTTGATTCCTCAATAGGTAAGGGTCTTAGGAAGCTAAGCGAGTCCAATCGGCTTCTCTCGAAGCAGTTTTAGAACGAGTACATAGACATTATCACGCCGATGGTTAAA
>JAHXHT010000162.1 GCA_025656435.1 Candidatus Thiodiazotropha sp. (ex Gloverina cf. vestifex)
TGTTTGCTTCATGGGGTCTATATAATGATTGGCCTAGAATGTGCACCATTATCCCTCAATCGATGGATTCGTTCAGAGCTTCCCTAGAGACTCAACCCGTTAATTCAATTGAATCCGCCGTCCCCAAGGCGTTTTCTCCTTGCCTTTCACCAACCAAATGACCGGATACGGGGGAGCCTGTTTGGGAAAAGCCCCCTCTGCATCAGTAAAGTAGACCAGTAGATCGGGCCTCACCCCCTGGTCTGTCACCCACTCGAAAACAGGCTCGAAGCTGGTGCCGCCACCGCCGGTGATCTTTGCCGGTAACTCAAACTCCTCCCAGGCCTCGTAGACCCAGGGTGCCCCCTCGGCGATGGAAGAATCGCAGGCCAGCAAGGTTACACGTGCCCGTATCTGCCCTTTGAGGGCATTGATCTCCGCCAGGAATTCACCCATCTCTTGATCCTGGATCGAGCCGCTGGTGTCCAGTGCCACCACCAGCTCGACCTGGTTGCTGCGCAGGCTCGGAAGAATGAACTCTCCCTCACGACGGGAGGGACGCATATAGCTGAAGTCGTCACGTGCGACGGCTGTCATGTAACGGGCGAGTAGTAGGCGCCAGGGGAGCTGGGGTTGCAGCAGGTGGTCGACCATGCGTGCCATGGCGCCGTCCAGTTTTCCTACCTGCATTGCCTGTTGGGCGGCACCGGCCATGCGCTGCTGCCATTGGATGTTGAGGGTCTCCGCCTCATCGGGTGAGAGGGGCGGTGGCTGTGAAGCGGCCGATCCGGTGCCACTCTGCTGATTCTCGTTTTCATCCCCTTCGTTTTCAGTCTCGCTCAGCTGATCTTTTGGCGACATATCCTTTTCTGTCTTGCCACTGCCGGCGCCTTTGCTGTTATCTTCGTCGTAGACATGGTTGTCGAGTGGCTCTTCGTCGTTCTTCTCATCCAGACAGAGATAGATCTCCTCTGCGGTCATGCCGTCGAACTGGGGTAAGTGAAGAGAGCCGGGGGGCGGTTTCAGGCCATCGCCTATGAGCAGCGGATTAATGGCGTAGTCGCAGGCCATGTCCCAATGCAGTTTTCTGCGGTGTTGTCGCCGGGCGAAGTGGGATAGGGCGCAGTGCAGTGCCTCATGAGCCAGCATGAACTGGGTCTCGTCCAGACTGAGTTGATCAATGAATTCCGGATTGAAGTAAAACTTGCGTGCATCGGTGGCAGTGGCGGGACACCAGTCGGGATTGGCCGCCTCCATGGGCAGTCGCATCACCAGGGCGCCGAGGAACGGCTTGTCCAGGATCAGCTTGGTGCGGGCCGCCGACAGCTTGGTTTCGATCTGTTCCAGGTCCATCTATTTTGTTCTGCAGGTAAACGCAGGTGTTGGTGGGTTCATTGGCAGATCTTCTCATTCATAGAGCATGACATCGGAAATTGCCTGCGCCCAGTCACCGAACTGGGGAACACTGAAAATTGCTTCACCGATCGCCCGGTGCATATCGGAAACCAGCATCACCCCCATCTCACGTTGAGGGAATTGGCGGGCATAGTCGAGGATTCGGCCGTGTACTTCGGTGCCGTTTCCTGACTCGTGAGCGCGGATGGCGCGACCCACCAGGGCTGCGGCCACTGCATATTGCAGATCGATCTCTTCCGGTGTGGGCACTTCTGCGCCGGCAAGAATGGCGTCCAGGTCGGGCATCTTGTCCAGGCTGTTGACGAAGGCATTCAACTCTACTCCCGCAGCCGGACCCACGCAGGCCTGCAGGGCGCCCTGCAGAAGCTGTGGAAAATCATCGAATTTCTGCAACGCTCGGTGGGCGAACTCCCAGGAGCGCGGGGAGGGGAATGCCACCGGATTGTGTGCCGGGTCGAAGTCGAACAGCAGTTCCGGGCGGAAGCGCAAAAAGGCAATGATGCGTTCGTCGATGTTGTTTCTGTAGGCCCAAGCCACCCAGTCGTCCAGGTTTGTCTCCACATCGAAATGTGAGAAGCGGTTGGCCAGTGGCGCCGGCATGCTGTATGTAACGCCCCGGTCCCCCTGCCGGTTACCAGCAGCGAAAATCGCCCAGCCATCCGGTACTTGGTACTCGCCCAGTCGCCGATCAAGAATAAGTTGATAGGCGGCAGCTGATACGGTGGGTGGTGCCGAGGTGATCTCATCGAGGAACAGTATGCCCTCCTCACCATGGCGTTTGGTGTCCGGCAGGAATGAGGGTATGGCCCATTCGACGGTGCCATTGGTGCGGAAGGGGATGCCGCGAAGATCACTGGGCTCCATTTGTGAGAGGCGGATGTCGATCACCGGTGCTTGGTGCACTTCCGCGACCTGTCGAACCATATCCGATTTTCCAACACCAGGTGGACCCCAGAGCATTACCGGGGTGTGGTGGCCGGCACGGGTACTGATGAACTCCTGTTCCAGGATGGTGAGCAACTGAATGGGACGCATGGCCGTTTCCTAATCGAATAAATTTCTGACCGCGCGGGCCAACTGCTTGTAGACATCGGGACCGTCCACATCCATCACCTGGTCGATGACCCAGCGGTTTTCATGCTCTTCCTGATCCATGATCTGTTGGATCTCATAGCCGAGATGACGCAGGAAAGGGTAACTGGGGCCCTCATCCGTAAAGTTTAATTCGGCGTAGTCACCGGAACGCTGGTTGAACAGAGCAATGAAAGTGTTGGCATGATCACCAGGGCCGAGCAGGTCATTGGCGTTATCCCGGTAGTGATCGGCCAGCTTCATGACTAACGCGGTGATCACGGCGACCCGGGCTTCGTTATCCAGCATGTTGTGAATCAGCCGATCGGCGATTTGAGCTTCATAGGTGAGATATTCCGCGATCACGGCCAGTCGTTGACTGTCGTCCCGGTAGACAAAATGTTTGCCGTGGAGGGTGATGGCCTTATCCAGCGCAATGCGCCAGGCAATGAATGCGATGGCGCCGCCGATCTCGTCGGGGGAACGTGTCGAGTCCTCGTCATGCCACTGACTCTTGATTCTAATAGCCACAATATCTCTCCTTATCAGGTCACCATCAGCCGATATCTCTACCCCCATCAAGTTATGAGGGAGTGCCAACAAATCGTCTGGGGAAGTTGCTGCCGGTTGGTGATTGACCTTGTACTGCAATGGTAATAACCTAGTATTTTACTAGGTATAGGCGGGATTTCAATGGCCTGTTGGGACAGCGGGGCCACTCGATCATTCCGCTTTAAAGGGACCCAGGTATCCTGTGCTGGCCGGTCCTTCAGACGGATGCTGAATCGTACACATGAGATATCCCCAACCATTGACGTCCGGGTAGTAGTAGCTGCCGGTGACTTCCGCCCCCAACGGCGCTGTGAGAAGACGGGTTAATTGACCGCTATTGATCTCGTATGCCCAGAGCATGTTGTTGATGTGTCCTCGGCTGGAGTCTTCGGCAATAATCAGTGTGTCATGGCCGTTAAGGAAGGTCAGGTTGTCCGGATTGGCGATATGTGCTGTGGAACAAAAATTTTCCAGATCATCATCTGCCGTCTCTCCCCTGAGGGCCACGCTCATCTCTGTCGCGACATACGCGGGGTTTAGAGATAGCACATAAACCGCACCACAGGGCATGAAGGGCAGGCGGATATGGTTGGGACCACCCTGGTCGAATCGGATATCGGCTGATCCCCGATGTCTTTGGTCTTCCATGCCCTTGTCGATGGTGGTGATGGCAACGTAAAGCTGGCGTGTTGAAGGGTTGAATGCGAGTCCCTCCATTTTACGAAATTCCGTAGTGGCACCACGTAGGGCTGCGTAGCGGCGGCTTTCAAGACGGGAAGCGAGTTGGTCCATGCCGGGTAACATCTTCAGGCATTCGAGACCGAAACGGGTGTTAACACTGGAGAAGCCGCTGGGGCAGGTGCCATCCTCTGCCGGAGCTTTCTGCGCGAACAGATCGCTAAACATCGGCTTTTTCGCCATAGCGCTTTTAATCTCGCTCTCGTCGGCGTGGCCCAGGGAGATCCATTCAATTCGAGCGCTGCCACCATGGGAGTCCTCGATCTGATGCCAGCGGGCGGCATAGAGTGTGCCGCTGGAGAGATCATCGGGATGATCGGCGACAAAGCGGAAGAGGGCAGTGTTATGCGCGTCGTCGGTGATATAGACGGTACGCCGGTCAGGCATCACCAGCCCCACCTCATGAGAGAGACGTCCCATGGCGAAGCGCTTGTCGATCTGGGTCTGCTGAAGTCCTTCAACACGAATTTCGATCTGCCAGCCGTAATCATAGGGATAGAGTGACTGCGGGCTGCCGTCGATATAGGACGCCATGGCCTGATAGTAGCGGTCAATCTTGCCGCTCTCAGGGTCGCGGGCAGCGGCATTCGGCTCATACTCTTCGGTAGCGAGATGGGTCTGCCAGGGTGTGGTGCTGCCTGCACAGTGATTCCATCCTCCCTTGACGGGTGAGAGATCCAGTGGCCGTGTTCGCTGGACCTGCAGTTTGCCATCGTTTGGGTCCTGTGACAGTTGGGAGAGATACATGGCGCCGGGAATCTCCTCAAACTGGGTCAGCATGAAGAGTGCATCATCGACTTGGAGCAGGGAGGAATAATCATTCTTCTGGGAGACGTGGGCTGTGCCGTCGGCCTGGTGGATCAGGTTGCCTTGATGGTCGTGCAGCAGGCCGAAGATCTGATCTGCCCGGCGTTCACCGCTGCGGATCAAAGAGTGATACCCCAGGGGGTGTTTTGTGCCTTTGTGTCGGTAGGCCTGACTGCCGCGAATGCTTGAGGCCTCATCGGATGACTCAGGCAGGGTGACGGGCTCGAAAGTCAATCCGTGAGCCGGGCTTGTCAGGATAACGAGCAGGAGTGTGGGGAGGATTCTGTTCATTTTCTTTTACTTTTGTTGGGATTGCGCAGCAGTACGTAGGCTGCTCCGGTTCCCCCATCATGGCGGGGTGCCGAGGTGAAGGCGAGCACTTCTTCCCGTTGCCTCAGCCAGAGATTGAGCTTTTGTTTGAGTACCGGTTGACGACCCTCTGAACCGTAGCCCTTGCCATGGATGATGCGGGCGCATCGGATTCCCCGTTGGTTACAGGCTGCCAGAAACCGGTTGAGATCTTCCCGTGCATAACGCACGGTCAGCCCATGCAGGTCGAGCTCGGCGCCAATCTCCAGATAGCCTCTGCGCAGATCGTGCATGACCCGTTGTTGTATCCCCGGTCGTGCAAAATAGAGCTCTTCTCCTGTTCGGAATAGAGATCGCTCTCCGTCTCGTCCTCATCCCCTACGGCTAGGTTCAGGGGTCTGGGTGGCAGACGTCGCCGGTAGGGCGCGCTACGGCGTTCCTCTAGGGAAGCTCTGAACGAATCGTTTGTCAGCGAACGTTTCCTCTCGCTTGCTTCAAAACTGCCATGAGCGAAGAAAAACAGTGC
>JAHXHT010000163.1 GCA_025656435.1 Candidatus Thiodiazotropha sp. (ex Gloverina cf. vestifex)
ACGGTCGGGGCATAACGGCTGTCGCGTTGGCGAGTCGATTTTGGGGACTCGGATGTCCCAAAATCTTTCACGAGGTAGCGACACGCTTGGGGCAATGCAGCTCCCTGACCCTAGAACAACCCGAAGTGACGAATAAAAAACTCACCAAGATCAACATCTCACAGGCTTTGTGCGAAAAATGCACTTTACGTGAACCTGCGGCATCACTCTAAGTTAATCCTTCGGCAGTTTTACGAAAAGCTGAAATCCTAAATCATCCATGGTTACTAATTTCATCTTGAACACTAAGCCGAAGACCTGGATTAAAACCGATCGCCGAAATCCCGACTCACGTGGTGGAGTCAAAAGCCAAGTGAGAATAAAGGAAAATGTTGACAAACGGCCAGCACTTTCCGTTTTCCGCTCTAAACCTATGCGAAGAGCTAACACATCGAGCGTCAAGCATTGACACTCAATATGCATGAATGGGACCTATGTAAGTCATTGATTTAATTGGAGCCGGCGAGAGGATTCGAACCCCCGACCAGCTGATTACAAATCAGCTGCTCTACCAGCTGAGCTACGCCGGCTGAAGAAGGCGGATTCTATGCGTTTATGAGCGCTGTGGCAACTTCACGGACAGGAAATCGATTTTGACTCCATGGCTGGAGACGTCTTCAGCAACTCCTGCCATTTTTCATCTGTCACGGGTGACTCGCCTGAATAGGCATAAATGAGCCAATATCGAGTCTGTTGCCGATATCGGGGTCTCACTTCAGGGCTGAACCCCAGTGCAGCGATTTTATCTCTCCTTGCCTGAGCACGTCCATTATCGGTAAAGAGACCCAATGAGATGGCATGGGCTAAATCCCCGCTGGTAAAACGCCAGATATCCGCCACACCGGCTGCCTCCAGCTCTTTAGCAGTGACAATGGCCTCTTTTCGACTTGGCTGAGGCGGAATAAGGACCCAATATCCCGCCTGTTCATTCGCCGTCTCCGAAGAGATATCGGGCTTGAGACCCAGCGCGCGCAACTGAACGGAGACCAGATCCGCCTCAGCACGTTTTTCGAAAATGCCGATGGATCTGCACTGCAGTATCACCGGAGTCTCTACCTGTTGATACTCGGGTACCGCATCAACAGGTGTCGATGCGATAACAGGAGGAGGTTCGATTTCAGGTATTATTTCAGGCGCCTCCACACCATGTTCTGTCTGAGACAATAGAATGGCAAGTGCATCATCTGCTCCCTCTTCAACCTCCGGCGGTTGTTCACCGACAAGACGAAGCTCACCAAGATTCTCATGCTGCACAGATGTCGATGTACTAATTTTATCCTGCTGTGGATAGAGCCAGATAAAAAGCCCCAAATTGGCAATAATGAGAATGGAAAAAAGCCACTTCATGGTCAGTCTTTTCGCCCTGCTAGCAGGGCAAGTCCCTGAAGAACAAGATTCGGTACCAGATGGTGGCTGACATTAAGATGCCGGGCGAGAAGCTGAGAGCCTCCGCCCGTTAGCAGGCAATCCACTTGTTCACCACTTCTTTTCCGCAACATCTCTACCATCCGCTCCACAGATGAGGCTATCGCCAGCATAGCACCCGAGCTGATTCCTGATGCGGTATTTGTCGCAAAATAATCTATTGTTCCACTATCTTCGAATGCGGGTATGTCTGTATTCGCAACCAGACATCGCTGAAAGAGATGTAATCCCGGTAAAATAACTCCCCCAAGATGCCGGCCCGCTGAGTCGATACTATCAAGGGTGGTTGCGGAGCCACAGTCTACGACAACCGACGGTGTTTTAAAAAGCGACCGTGCAGCCAGTAATGCAAGCCAGCGATCGACACCCAGCTGGCCGGGCTCACTGTAACCATTCGTTACCCCCATTTCCGCTGCTTTGGTTTCAGCCAGCACAGGGGACACTTGCCAGTGATAAGAAATCCACTCACAGATTTCCGCAGTCCTGGTGTCGCGCAACACACTGGAAATAAGGATCTCCAGTGGTGAGTCCATACGCTCCCAAATAGAGAGCATTGCGCTCAGTGGATCACCAACAGCAGTCTGGTGAATAACATCATCCCCCAACTCCTTGTCGGTTGCCCATTTCACAGTTGTGTTGCCGATATCGACGAAGAGTACCATCGCGATCAACTCTAACCTTTTCTCAAACTGACTTCACCCGCATGAAAAAGACTTCGCTCACCATCAACCAGAAGGCGCAGTGCGCCAGAAGTATCGATACCGAGGTGCTCACCCCGATGGCAATGTTTTACACTGCGGATCTCTACTTGCCGACCAATTAACAGGTCGTGCCGGTGCCACTCGTCGACAAAGGCAGACAACCCCTCCCGCTGGTAGAGACGGACGACCTTAATAAGCTCACTAATCAATGAGGCAGCAAGTTGGTTGCGAGACTGCTTTGCCACATCGGGAATTGAATTCAGATCGATCCAAGGCTGATCGATGGCATGTCCCTCTTCACCCAACCGCGTGTTGAGTCCTACTCCGATGACAACTTGAGAGGGTCCGCTGGATTCACCTGAAACCTCCAACAACAATCCGGCAAGTTTCTTTTGCTCCCAGAGTACATCATTCGGCCACTTCAAACCGGCATTAAGACAGTTGATCTTATGTAGAACACGCAGCACACCGATGGCAGCCGCAAGACTCAGTCCCGCCACCTGCATCGGGGCCAGATCGAAACGCCAAAGCAAAGAAAGATAAATATTTCGGCCATAGGGAGATATCCATTGCCGTCCGCGTCGACCTCTGCCAGATAACTGTTGCTCCGCTAGACAGACAGCCCCAGAGGGTTCACCGGCTGCTCCCTGCTGCATGAGCCAAGTGTTTGTCGACTCGACAGCATTGTGCAGGTATAAATGCCTTATGTCTGTCTGTTCAGCTTCAGGCAAACTCCTCAGGATCGCCTTCTCATCCAACAGATCGAGAGATTCCCGAAGACGATAGCCGCGACCCTTAACTGCATCGATCTCTAACCCAAAGGTCTGTCGAATCTGCTGCAGCCGCTTCCACACGGCAGCCCGACTGACGCCTAGCAGTCGACCCAGATCCTCACCGGAGTGAAACCGTCCGTCAGCTAAAGTCTGAATGAGCTCAGTGTCTGCGTGCATATCCCTGCAGCCAAGCATCTCTTCTGATGCGTTGAGCGTCATCAATTTTTTCAGTCAAATAGAAATAACAGGTATCTGGAGGTACGGGGAGTGGTGACACTTCAAACTGCATCAACTCGTCTCGTCGAAAGATGTGTAGGGTCAGGCTGTCACCAGCGGGGGTATGGGCGATAAAATGCTCCATGTCTGATGCTTCCATTCGCACGCCATCAACAGCAACAATTTCATCTCCCGCAGAAAGGCCCGCCTTCTGTGCGGCGCCATGATCGAAAACCTGTTGTAAAAAGATTCCGCTCCCCTTCTGCTGCCACTTAGCGCCCAGCACTGATCTACCAGACGTCGATTTAGATCGTGCGTCCATGACGCCTCCGTTGTCTGATGAAGATTTTGCAGGAAGCAGATGAAGCTCAACACCAAACTCCCGCAATGCCTCCTCAAGTGGCAAGTCATCGGTTGACCTCACTCCCAAGTCAAAGAATTCCTTGAAAGACAGACCGGTCACCTCATCCACCAGCGCTTCGAAACCGCCCTCCGGTAATCCCAGGTTCGTTTTACCATGACGTTGCCAGAGTAGACGCATCACATCATCCAAAGAGAACTTATCCTCACTTCTCAGACGGATGGTCAGATCCAGCAATAATGCCAACAACGCGCCTTTTGCATAGTAGCTGACGATCGCATTTGGCGCATTCTCATCCTGTTTATAAAATTTGGTCCAGGCATCGAAACTGGACGCTTCAAGAGTCTGCTTATGACGACCACTACCACGCATCACCCGGGTGACGGTCTCTGCCATCATTTCGAAATAATTCCTGTGATCGATCACACCGCTACGTACCAGGATCAGCTCATCATAGTAGGAAGTAATGCCCTCGAAAACCCAGAGCTGTCGAGTGTAAACTTCACGCTCAGTCCCCTGCATCTGAAAGACTTCCGGGGTAATCCTTTTGACGTTCCATAGATGGAAATATTCATGGCTGCACAAACCGAGCAAACGTCGATAGCCCTTACTCATCTCCTCCATCGATTTCGTTGGTAGATCGCGCCTGCTGATCATAAGACTGGTTGAATTACGGTGCTCCAGTCCACCGTAGCCATCACCGACCACCCAGAGCAGAAAAAGATAACTTTGAGTTGGTAACTCTCCAAATAACTCAACCTCTTCTCTGCAGATAGCTACCAGATCAGAGCATATCCGATCCATATCCATTGATTGTTTGCCACTGACAAACAACCGATGAGGGTGCTCATTGACGACGAATAATGCTTCGCTGAATACCCCCATTTCCGCAGGACAATCCAGCAATGCCTCGTAATCTTCCGCCTGAAAAGCACCAAAACCCTCTTGATCAATAGTAATGGGCGGCCTGGCGTACGCCAGGCGCCATTGACGATATTTTTCTCCATTGGGGCGCGCCACTTCCACGTGACATGGCTGGTTTTCACAACCGGCCACACCCAGAAAGACACTGGGACCGTTAAAATAGGCATGCGTGGTATCAACATGAGCTGCACGGACTGATAGATCCCAAGCATAGACCTGATAGGTTACAAGCAAAGACCCATCAACAGCTGCCGCTTTCCAGGTCTGTTTGTCTTGTTTGATAAGCTCCACAGATTCGTTGTCACTGGATGCTGAAATAGTCACGATATTTCTTGCAAAATCTCGCACCATATAACTCCCACGAATCCAGGCAGGAAGATAGAGAACTTGTCCCAATGGATCAGGAGACTGAATCAGGATACGGATTTCCAGAATATGAGCTTCTGGAAATAATGGTTCAATATGATAATGAATCATGGGTTGGTCCACTCGATAACGGCCTGTTTTGCCGTCTCATTCAAAGGACGTGCCAATAGCCCAGAAACCGAAGCCGTCACCTCATATTTGGCACCACTTTTGACAGGCATATAGACGGAGCTGCCATAAACATTATCGATTAGCCCGATATGTTGACTCAAGTTCGAGACGAATGTATCCAACCATTTGTGATCTTCTATTAATTCATAACGACCTAAAACCTGACCAGGCTCATATCTTCTTGCACGCTCTTCAATACTTTCCAGCCTGACTACCGGATCTTTACCAAGCAGAGACATCCAAGGCTTCCACTTCAGGAAGCGTGCATCAAGACGCCATTCAGGCGTTTTAATAAAATAGGGTCTTAGGAAGCTAAGCGAGTCCAATCGGCTTCTCTCGAAGCAGTTTTAGAACGAGTACATAGACATTATCACGCCGATGGT
>JAHXHT010000164.1 GCA_025656435.1 Candidatus Thiodiazotropha sp. (ex Gloverina cf. vestifex)
GGTCGGGGCATAACGGCTGTCGCGTTGGCGAGTCGATTTTGGGGACTCGGATGTCCCAAAATCTTTCACGAGGTAGCGACACGCTTGGACGAAGGGCCAGGGACGCACACTGCCGCTGGAAGACGTGGCCTTCTTCTTCGATGGGGCGGGGGTGCCAACTGTGAGTGGTGATCTGATCCAGCTGGAAGGGGGTAGTCAAAGCGCTCGTGTGATCAAAGTGGATTTTTCTACGAGCAGCCTGCTATTGGACGAAACGCTGACTTGGCACAAGGGGCAGGGTGTCTCGCTAACCATTGGGGGGTCGTCACCGGATATGGGTGCTTATGAGGCAGAGGCTGAATAGTCTATCTGCGGTTATTCGTGCGATAATCCTCATTTTGTCCAGGTAGTGCCGTTTTGACCCATCGCAGTCTACACTCATCCGTTCCAGAGCCCGAATGGGGTGAGTGGCGGAGCCAACGTCTCCGTGAAATTCCATCGGGTGTACAGACGTGGCTGCGTGATTCCGGCTCTCTGACACGCAAGGTTATTAAGGCCTGTGATCATGGTTGTTTTCGTGTGCGATTGCTTCACCAGGGATGGGGACGACCACTCAACAGTGAGCGAAAGGTGATGAAAACCCGCCGTGGGGTGATCACGCTGGTTCGTGAGGTGGAACTGCTGTGCGATGAACAACCATGGGTTTTTGCCCGTACGCTGATTCCTGCCACCAGTCTGCAACGTTCCGTGCGTCGGTTGACTCAATTGGGTGAGAAGCCCCTGGGTGCAGTGCTTTTCAGTGATCCAAAGGTGCATCGTGGCGTCACGCAGATTGCCAGACTGCAACCCAAGCATCCCCTGTTCGATGCCGCCTGTATTCATATCGATGACAGGCCCGAGATGCTTTGGGCAAGACGTACTATGTTCTACCTCGCTGGGCGGCCTTTGCTGGTCAACGAGATTTTTTTGCCCGACATTCCGTTGAAGGTTAAGAGGGTGTGATGGAAAAACCGCAGATCCAGGTGCCTCTCCGGGAACCGGACAAGGTTTCATTACGTGAGCGATTGTGGCGCTATGCCCAGTTGGTTCGTCTTCATCGCCCCATCGGTATTCTGTTGCTGCTGTGGCCCACCATGTGGGCGCTGTGGTTGGCGGGAGAGGGACAACCCTCCTGGGTGATCGTGCTGGTATTCATGACGGGTGTAGCGTTGATGCGGTCGGCGGGTTGTGCCATTAACGACTATGCGGATCGGGATTTCGACGGTTGCGTGGCGCGGACCCGTACACGCCCCATCGCCATGGGATTGGTTAGCCCTAAGGAAGCATTGGGTGTTTTTGTCGCACTCTCTTTGATGGCAGCATGCCTATTGGTGTTCCTTAACTGGCCGACCCGTTTTATGTCACTGGTTGCCCTGGTGCTGGCAGCCGTCTATCCCTTCATGAAGCGCTATACGCATCTCCCGCAGGTGATGCTGGGAGCGGCTTTCGGTTGGGCAGTACCCATGGCTTTCATGGCGCTCAATGAATCGATCCCACTCATGGCATGGGTGTTGTTCTCGACCACGCTGTTGTGGGCGCTGATCTACGATACCCAGTACGCAATGGTCGATCGTGAGGACGATCTGAAAATCGGCATTAAATCGAGTGCCATTCTTTTTGGCCGTTACGACAACCTGATCGTCGGTGTGCTGCAGGTCTTGATGTTGTTGCTGCTGTTCCAGGTCGGCAACATGGCAGGAAGGGGTTGGGTCTATAACCTAGGGCTGCTGGTTGGAGCCGGGTTGTTTCTCTATCAGCAGTGGCTGACCCGAGACCGACAGCCCAAGGCCTGTTTCGATGCCGTTCTCAATAATAATTTGTTCGGCATGGTGATCTTTCTTGGCCTCCTGTTTGATTACCTTGCGAGTGGGTGATCTTTTCCTCGGGTGGTCGGAAATGAGTAGGCCCACCCTCGGGCCGTTTAGGTTTTCAAGGTAGTTTGAGTCGAAGTGTTGGTGTCTCCGGCGGCAGGCAGACCTCGTCGTTACAGGCCTGTAGCCGGAGGCTCACAGGCAAGGTCGATCCTGCCGGTGTATCGCCTGACGTGACAAAAGCCTCCAGGATTGTTTGACCAGAGAAGAGTGAGAGTGGCGTCGACTGGAATGAGAGACGCTGTTGTTCGCCTTCGGGATAGGTGACCGGTCCCAGAGTCCAACCATGGTTTTCTTCCGCAAGCCGTAGTTGTGTGCCGATCAAACCTTCGTTACCCGGTTCGTTACTGTTGATGTGCCAGCCTGGCGGGATTTCTATCGCGATCGTCAGCCGCATCGACTTGTTTGAATGAGGCGTCAACTGACCCTCAAGCCGGATGCCGCCTTGGGCAGCATAGGCACGCGATTGCAACTCTCCCTGTTTGTGATTGGTGATGGCGGTCAGCATATAACCGTAGCTGTGGGGTTGTTTCTCAATGCTCGGCGCGAAACGGCTGATCAGATTGTCTATCTGTTGGCGATACGTCAGGTTACCGGTGTGCTGCCAGAGTCTCTGCAGGGCATGCAGCGCCAATGAACTGCCGGAGGGAATGGCGTTGTCGCTGCCGTCATCTTTGGGACGGCCCATTGCCGTAATCTCGGCATCGGCCTCATTCATGAAAAAACCGCCGCCATCGACATCGAGAAAACGCTTGATGAGGGCGTCGGTCAACTCGATGGAACGTTCAAGCCAAGGTCTTTCACCTGTCAGATCGTAGAGCGTCAGCATGGCTTCCGCCAGATAAGCATAGTCCTCCTGGGCCGCGAGGATGGATGAGCGGCCATCCAAGTGAACACGCCATAGCTGTCCTGCAGATCGTCGGTTGTGTTGCCAGTTAAACTCGGCTGCCTTTTCCGCCGCTTCTCGATATGTCGGAGATTCGAGCAGATCGGCTGCCTCGGCAAAGGCGGTGATCATCATGCCGTTCCAGGCGGTCACGATCTTGTCGTCGCGAAGCGGGGGTACCCGTTGGTTGCGTACTTTCAGGAGTACGCTGTTGATGTGGTCGACTCTTTGGTGCAAGGCCTCAAGCGCCATCTTATGTTCTTTCGCATAATCTTCGAGAGTCTGCTCCAGATGCAGGATATTGCGCCCCTCGAAGTTACCCTGGCGGGAAACCGAATAGAGAGACTTGGCCAAATCGGCATCCTCCGGCGCCAGGACATCGCTAATTTCCGCTAGGGTCCAGGTAAAGAAAAGGCCCTCTTCGCCCTCACTGTCGGCATCGGTGGCTGAGTAGAAGCCACCTTCCGGTGAAGTCATCTCACGCATGACATAGTCAAGTGTCTGGGTTGCCACACGAAGATATTTTGGCTTGCCGGTGAGACGCCAGGCACGGAGATAGACACGGCTCAGGTGCGCCTGGTTATAGAGCATTTTCTCGAAGTGGGGCACCAGCCACTCGAAGTCAGTAGAGTATCGATGGAAGCCACCAGCGGCTTGATCGTAGATGCCACCGCGTGCCATATGGTCGAGGGTTGTCTCCAGCATCTCCAGGGTCTGACTATCGCCATCACGTTCCGCCTGATCGAGCAGCAGGAAGAGCCAAGGCTCCTGTGGGAACTTGGGGGCCTGGCCGAATCCGCCCTGAATCTCGTCATAGATCTGTGCAATCGCTGAAACACCACGACTGGCATTGGCAAGATCGAAGGCCTTGGATTCACCACTGAGGCGATTGCTCTTGGCTACGGCTTCGGCAATGCGTTCGGCTTGCGTTTCAACGTCCCCCCGTTTTTCCTGCCAGATCTGGGAGATTTGGCTGACCAGCGAGGTGAACTGATCCGGGGGATAGTAGGTGCCGCCATAGAACGGCTTACCCTCCGGTGTCAGGAAGGATGACATGGGCCAACCACCTCTGCCGGTCAATAACATCACGGCCGTCATATAGACCTCATCCACGTCCGGATGGCTCTCCCGGTCGACCTTGATGGCGATGAAATGCTCATTCAGCAAGGCGGCAATGGCCGGGTTTTCAAAACTCTCCCGTTGGCACCAGTGACAGGTAGAATATCCGATGGAGAGAAAGACCGGTTTGTTTTCCCGTTTCGCCCGCTCGAAAGCCGCTTCAGACCAGGGGTGCCAATCTACGGGGTTGTGGGCATGCTGAATCAGGTAAGGGGAGTCCTCAAGAATGAGCCGGTTGGTATACGTCGGCGTGCCGTCTTCGTTGAAGTGCTCAGTGCGTGGCCGGTATGCAAGACCTTTGGCGAGGTAGGCCGCCTTCAGTTTCTCCTGTATTTCCATGGGTCTTTCCACTCGATAGTTTTCTTGGGTATTGGCAGGCGCTATGCATAGAAGAAGTGACAGCAGCAGGGCGGTATTGGCAAGTCTTCGCATATCAGGGATCCAACCGGACCTGCAGGTCCATGGGTAGTTGTTTATCGACTGCCCACTCCTCTGTGGAACCGTCATAGAGTTTAGCCTGCTTGTTACCTAGGATTTCATGGGAGACGAACCAACCCAATGAGGCACGATGGCCGGTATGACAATAGTTGATTTGTGATCCCTTCAACGGCACATCGCTGGCTTTGTAGATGCGTTGAAGATTTTCTATGGAATGGAGTTTGCCGCTGCCATTCACCGTCAGCCAGTCATAACTGAGATTGACCGCATTGGGTAAGCTGCCCGTCCGTTCCCTGCCAGCGCCGGCATAGATGCCGAGATATTCCGCACGGCTGCGGTTGTCCACGGCCATAGACCCATTCTCAAGGGCAAGCTTCACCTCTTTTGCAGTTGGGACCATCTCGCTGCGAAGGTTGGCTTTGAAGGTGCGAGCCTGCGGTTTACTCTCGCCCCTTTCGAGGGGATAGCGTCGGCTCTGTGCATAGGCGACCAATCCGCCGTCCAGGATGGAGATTTTGTCATGCTCTAATGCTTTGAAGGTCCAATAAACACGGGCTGCGCTTGTGAGATCACCGGCACTGGCGCCCAGGGAGACCAGTACCACTTGGCTATCGTTGTCGATACCCAGAGAGCCGATCAGGCGCTCCAGTTGTGAAACTGGCGGTATGAGTTTGGGTGTGCCTTTTTTCTCGGTTCGCCACTGGCCATAGCCGGTATTGACCGATCCGGGAATATGGTGGCGTTGAAATCCTTGGGTCTCCTGCAGGTCCAGGATTACCAGATTCTCCTGCTGACGATTGTCGTGTAACCAGGAGGGCGACACCAAGGGCTGGGCGGAGAGTGTGCCGATCGAGATGAGGGATAGCAGTCCTGCAAGCATGATTCGCAACATGGGCATTTCGATCGCTAACCGCCATGGAGAGCGAAGCGAAGGCGGTTAGTCCCCGGTAGGCGTAGGCGCGGGCGTATGATCGGAGGTGAGAGCGAAAGCGAAC
>JAHXHT010000165.1 GCA_025656435.1 Candidatus Thiodiazotropha sp. (ex Gloverina cf. vestifex)
TTGTTTGCTTCATGGGGTCTATATAATGATTGGCCTAGAATGTGCACCATTATCCCTCAATCGATGGATTCGTTCAGAGCTTCCCTAGCGGCTTCGACCGATAATATATTTGGCGATCCAGCGCAGCGGGTCTGCCTCGTCATCGAAATGCCCTAAGCAGCGCAGGGCTTCCGATAAAAGCTCCTCTGCTTTCTCTCTGGCCCCACTGAGGCCCAACAGGGCAGGGTAGGTGGGTTTATCTTGAGCGGAATCCTTGCCCTGTGTCTTGCCGAGGATTTCGGTATCTCCCTCCACATCGAGGATGTCGTCACGGATCTGGAACGCCAGGCCGACACACTTGGCATAGCGGTCCAATGCTTGGGTTTTTTCCTGTCCGATCTGCGGGTTGAGTAGGGTGGCCAGGTGTACAGCGGCACGTATCAGAGCCCCTGTTTTGTGGATATGCAAGATTTCCAGCTCGGCCAGATTGAGCTCTTTTCCCACAGACTCGAGGTCGATGGCCTGTCCACCTGCCATCCCTCTGGAGCCACTGGCCCGAGTCAGGGTTTCCAGCATTTTGATGCGGGTTTCAGCATCGGTTTGCATACTGTTGCCACAGCACAGGGCTTGGAAAGCCTGTGCTTGAAGCGCGTCACCAACCAGAATTGCGGTGGCCTCGTCGTAAGCTTTGTGGCAGGTCGGCTGATTGCGTCGCAGGTCGTCGTCATCCATGGCCGGCAGGTCATCATGGACCAGTGAATACGCATGAATCAGTTCCACGGCGACCGCAGGGCTGTCCAGTCGTTCCGATGACACATCAACAGCCTGGCCAGTGGCATAGACCAGGGTGGGGCGAATGCGTTTACCACCGCTCAGGGCGGAGTACCGCATGGCTTCATGAAGTCGGGTGGGCAGCATGCTACTGCTAGGTAGTGCGTGCTCCAGGGACGACTCTACACGCTCACGGCACTGCTGCATAAACTCACTAAGCGCTTGATTCATGGCCATCTTCGAAAGGCTCCAGGTCGGCTTCGGTGGTATCGCCGCTGAGTATGCGGACCTTCTGTTCTGCCTCATCCAGCGCCTGTTGGCAGATGCGTGTCAGGGTTACGCCTCGCTCGAATGCCTGTAGAGACTCCTCAAGTGGCTGATCACCTTGTTCCAAGGATTCGACCAGTGACTCCAACTCCTTCATCGCATCTTCGAGGGCGGGCGGTTGCTTTTTTCTCGGCATGTTGTGACAGCCATATATCTGATTGGGCCTGTAAAACTAACTCAGCGTTGTCCGTAGGGTCAATGCATTGCCATAATCTCTTATCAGGATTGCCACACGTGGGACCAAACTCACGAATAAACATGAATAGGCACTGCAGCCATCCTGTTCTGCTCGCTACCCTTCTTGCAGATGTGTAAAATCGCCGCTCTAAATTGAATGCAAAGAGATCAGAGCTGAGCATGAGTGGCAGTTACGATGCGTCGGATATTGAGGTACTCAGTGGGCTTGACCCGGTGCGCAAGCGGCCGGGAATGTACACGGATACCAGTCGCCCCAACCACCTCGCACAGGAGGTGATCGACAACAGTGTCGATGAGGCGATTGCAGGGTTTGCCAAGTCTATCGAGGTCACCATCTTCAAGGACGGTGGTCTGCAAGTGGCGGATGATGGACGCGGCATGCCGGTGGATCTTCATCCCCAGCAGGGCATCCCGGGTGTGGAAGTGATTCTGACCAAACTACATGCCGGAGGTAAGTTCTCCAACAAGAACTACCGCTTTTCCGGCGGCCTGCACGGTGTTGGGGTCTCTGTTGTGAATGCCTTGTCCAAGCACCTTGAGATTTGGGTCAAACGCAATGGTCAGGAATACAACATGGCCTTTGCCAGTGGACAGAAGGCGACGGACCTGGAGGTGGTTGGGAAGGTTGGTCGCAGTAATACGGGTACACGCCTGAAATTCTGGCCGGATGCTTCCTACTTCGATAGTCCGAATTTTTCCATCAGGCAGCTGCGGCATGTGCTGCGAGCCAAGGCGGTGCTTTGTCCTGGCCTGAAGGTCTCGCTGCATGATGAGAAGAGCGGAGAACGGGAGTCCTGGGTCTACGAAGACGGCTTGCGTGACTATCTGCTGGACTCGATGCAGGGTGCAGAGTTGGTGCCGGGAGATGCCTTTGTCGGTGAGATGTCCGGTAACCATGAAGCCGCAGCCTGGGCCTTGGCCTGGTTGCTAGAAGGTGGGGAGATGGTAGCCGAGAGTTATGTGAATTTAATTCCTACCGCTCAGGGCGGCACCCACGTCAACGGCCTGAGATCCGGTCTGACTGATGCGGTTCGTGAGTTCTGTGAATTTCGCAATTTGTTGCCACGTGGCGTCAAACTCACGCCCGAGGATGTCTGGAGTCGAGTGATTTATGTGCTCTCCGTCAAATTGCTGGATCCACAATTCTCCGGTCAGACCAAAGAGCGTCTATCTTCAAGGGAGTGTGCAGCGTTCGTATCGGGGGTGGTAAAAGACTCATTCAGTCTGTGGCTGAACCAGCATACCGATGCCGGTGAGCGAATTGCCGAGTTGGCCATCAACTCTGCGCAGAGCCGTATGCGGGCCGGTCGCAAGGTGGCACGAAAGAAAGTGACTCAGGGTCCTGCCTTACCCGGCAAACTGGCTGATTGCAGTTCAGTGGATCCTAGCCGCAGTGAACTCTTTCTGGTTGAGGGTGATTCGGCGGGTGGTTCCGCCAAACAGGCGAGAGACAGGGAGTTTCAGGCGATCATGCCGCTACGAGGCAAGATCCTCAATACCTGGGAAGTGGATTCCGCGGAGGTCCTTGCCTCTCAGGAGGTACATGATATCTCGGTTGCCATCGGAGTGGAGCCTGGGAGTGACGATCTCTCAAATCTGAGGTTCGGCAAGATCTGTATTCTGGCGGATGCCGACTCTGACGGCCTGCATATCGCCACACTGTTGTGTGCTCTGTTTTTACGCCATTTCAGTAACTTGGTGCAGCAGGGACATGTCTATGTCGCCATGCCGCCACTTTATCGGATCGATGTGGGAAAACAGGTTTTCTATGCACTGGATGATTCGGAAAAACAGGGTGTGCTGGATCGTATCGAAGCTGAGAAACTGCGTGGCAAAGTCAATGTCCAACGTTTCAAGGGATTGGGTGAGATGAACCCGCTTCAGTTACGCGAGACGACCATCCACCCCGATACCCGGCGATTGATCCAACTCACCGTCGAGTCGGGAGATGATACACATAAGATTATGGATATGATGCTGGCCAAGAAGCGCGCTTCAGACCGTAAAAAATGGCTGGAAAAGAAGGGAGATCTAGCGGAAGTATAATGATTAGTACCGAGTAAGGCTGGAGAGATGAAAATAGTAGATATTGAGAGACTGCATAAGATAGTCCGTTACGTTTTAATTGGAATTCTGATGGGTGTTTTGTCCCCCTACTGTCTTGCAGAAGATACGCAGGCGGTCGATGAAGCTGCACCACAGCAGTTGACTGTAGAGGAAGTTCAAGCACTGGATGGTGTTTTATCTGAAATGAAGGCATTGGCGCCGAAGTTGCGTGTGACGTTGAGGAGCGTACGCAGGCAGG
Organism: Candidatus Thiodiazotropha sp. (ex Gloverina cf. vestifex); assembly: GCA_025656435.1. Classification (GTDB taxonomy): domain Bacteria; phylum Pseudomonadota; class Gammaproteobacteria; order Chromatiales; family Chromatiaceae; genus Thiodiazotropha. The sequence continues at coordinate 3,581 of JAHXHT010000165.1, forward strand.
TTGGTTTTGATGCCAGGAAAATCCACAGTGTGGAACGCAATATCAGCCAATCCCAGAAGGATATAGAGCGTCTCATAGCCATGCATCAAAGGGGCGCAGTCAATCAGATGCGTGCACATTTTCTGGTTGATGATCTGCGTCGGAAATCAGATGGTCTTAGGGAGTCTTTGAACTATGTCGTGCTCAGGGTGCGAGAGCTAGATTCAGCAGAGGAGCCAAATAACGGTGCAGCCAGTGGAAGCAACGACGCGTTGGTGGAACTGCCGGGACTCTATAGCGCCTTGGTCGACGATAGTGTTGTAATGCTCCAAGGGAAAGCCTTCTGAATTCCTGACTGTGACTTGCCAAATGTCAATGCCGTTGTCACTACCTGCATGCATGATCAGCTTGCCGTCGGATAAATCAGAATAGAATCTTCATGCAAAAAAACTTACTGTTTGCGGGAATCGCATTGCTTGTCGTGCTCCTTGGTTGGATGCTCCTTGTATGGCAGCCAATAAGCGAGCACAACAAAATACCTGTACTGGCCGAGGCACCCCGGGGGGGAAATTTTACCCTTCGTGGTCCGCAGGGGAATGTGAGTCTAAAAGACTATCGGGGACAGGTTGTTTTAATCTATTTTGGTTATACCTGGTGCCCTGATATCTGCCCGACAAATCTGGCCCTCTTCAGCAGGGTATTGAATGAGTTGACACCTGAGGAGTTAACGCGGGTACAACCTATCTTCATCAGCGTGGACCCCTCTCGTGATACAGTTGAGCGCTTGAAGGAGTACACCGAGTATTTTCACGAGAAATTGATCGGTGTCACAGGCACGCCATCTGCCGTTGAGGATGTAGCGGCACGCTACGGAGTAGTCTTCCAGGCTGTCAATCCTGATACAGAGAGCAATTATGCGGTCGATCACTCTGCCGATACCTATCTTGTCGATCCAGAGGGGAAACTGGTGCTACAACTCCCCCATGGCACGACAGCGGAAATACTGCTGGCGAGAATTCGAGAGCAGCTTTCAGGAGAAGCGCAGGACAAAGCCGGCTGATTCAAGAAAGGCCGCTTCTTGCGTCAATTCCGTCTGAGTCAGTGGATGGTCTTTTATCCAGTCTTGAGGAAAAACCAGTGATAGCCGGTTTTTCTCCACTTCCAATCTGGCCATCGGCTTGACGACGGGTGATCTGGCCCTGTGCATCAATACCGAGAGACGCAGCAGGATACAGAGCTGCTTGGTGCAGGTAATGACATCGCGTGGCAATGTTTCGAAAAAACTGGTGGGAAATTTTCGTCTGTGTCCTCGGATCATAGCGGCCAGAACCCGCTGCTCCTGACGCGAAAATCCGGAGAGGTCCGAGTTTTCCACCAGATAGGCACCATGTTTGTGGAACTGACCATGGGATACGGTGAGGCCAATCTCATGTATACGTGCAGCCCAACTGAGCATGGCGGCATAGCGTGACTCTTTTAGCTGCCAGGCTTTTGTGACCTGTTCGAACAGGGCCATGGCGGTGGCTTCAACCCTCGTGCCCTGTGCTTCGTCAATACTGTAGCGGGCTATCAGGGATTTTATTGTACGATCCCGGGCATCCTCGTGGTGGCTTCGCCCAATCATGTCGTAGATCAGACCTTCACGCAGGGCCTCCGAGGAGACCTGCATCCGCTGATCGCCATGGAAGGCTGAAAGCCGAGGCGATTAGTCCCCGATAGGCGTAGGCGCGGTTGTATGGCCGTAATTGTGACTGT